>CBDUVK010000004.1:0-31184 GCA_965370645.1 uncultured bacterium | reverse complement strand
AAACTCTTCCGGAATCGCTTTCCCGTCATGAGTAATACTGAGTTGCAGACGTCCCTTTTGGGTTTCTACCGTTTCAACCTCAACGCTCATAAACTCAGGGGTATTTTGAAAAATATAATTAAAACAATTTTCTAATACTCTTTCGAAAATCTCCTTATCAACAAAAATATTGGGGAGATCATCACGCATCCTCATATGAACTGATTTTGATTGATGTTCAGGGATATCTTTAAAAGATTCAACAATATCATTGACCATTAAATTTAGATCCGTAGGTACAGGTTCAATCTCCATCTTTTTTTGTTCCAGGCGACTAATATCCAGAAGATTCAGAATCATCCTCAATAAACTGCGGCTGCTTCGAGCAATCCTCTGAGTATACAGATCACTGGATTCTGACGGAGAAACAGAGCGGTTCATTTCCATCATTTGTAGATTACCCTGAATAACAAAGAGAGGATTCTTCATGTCATGAATAATAAGATTGGTCAGTTCCTTCTTCAACAGATCTTCACGCAGCAGGGCCTCCTTCTGTTTTTCCAGCTCCTGATTCCTTTTAATTATTTCATCGTGATAATATTTAATACGAAGGAGTGATTTGACCCGCGTTAATAACTCCACACTATCGAATGGTTTGGATAAAAAATCATCCGCACCGGCTTCCAGAGCTTTAATTTTATCTTTCAGCTCCTTTAGAACTGTAATCATAATAATCGGAATATGGAAGGTGGACTGCCTTTTTTTGAGCTTCTCACAAACTTCATAGCCATTGACCTTGGGCAGCATAATATCCAATAAAATAATATCAGGTGGATCTTTTTCTACAATGTCCAGTGCCTCTGCTCCATCACGGGCTTTAATTATCTTATAGCCAGCAGGTTTCAGAAAATACTCAAGCAGATCGACACTTTCCTGGCTGTCATCAACGACAAGAACTTTGGAATCGCTCTTCGGGCTTTCTATCATGGTGACATGGTTCCTTCATTACTTGAAGATATATTCGGCAAGTTTATTAGTATATTTACTTCAATCGAAAACGATACTTTTCACGTTTTGTAATAATCGCATTCCCGGAGACTTCTCAAAAAAATTTCAGGGTTTTAAAACCTAAAATCAAACCATACTGCGATTCGAGTTTTTCACTGAATCTTTCAGTAATATTTTGACTTACAGGATTTCTCAAATATCAACTTAGTAGCTTATTCTTCTCTTTTCAATTGAACCGGAGAAATTTAACAAAAAATATATATTAAAACCCATATAAAATTTGAATTAATTCAAGATACTGGTTAGAGAACATGAGGGAAATAATTATAGGAGCGTCTGTCCTGAAATAGATACTGAGGTTATGCTGTTTATTTGACTTTCTAGATTTTAGCCGGTGGAGACGGCTTCTACATGGACATCCTTCTTATCAAATGTTGCTGTGGGAATTTTAATAATGATGATATTTCCTGTTTTCTTTTTCGGTTTAAATTGAACATCCCCACCTTTCTCCTGAATCATTTGCACGCTTACCGTTAATCCCAGATTCACTTCCTGCGAATTCTCAAGTTCGGAAAACGGATCAATGATTTTTTCGATGTACTCCGAGGGCATGGGTACACCTGTGTCACTGATTTTCATAATAATCCATTCATTCTCCTCAACCTGGGTGGAAATATGAATGGAACCATTCCGGACAATCTGCATCTTGGCATGAAGGATAAAATTTAGCAGAATTTGCTGGAAATAGATTGAACTTCCCTGAATAACAGGAATTTTATTTTTTAAATCCAATTCAACATCAATATCTCGCTTCTCTAGCTGGCCCCGAATGAGATTAACAGTATTGACAATTAAAGGATTAATCTCCAGAAATTCTGAAGTTGATTCTTGATTTTGCTGTGCCATATTTAATAATCCTCTAACAATATTTGCAATTCGAACAGATTGTTTTTCAATTACCTCAAGACTCTTCTCCAGTTTATGCCCCATGCGTGCCATCTGAATATTCCCCATGATAATCTGAAGCGGATTATTGATTTCATGGGCAATACCCCCAGCAAGTTCACCGACCGTTGCGAGGCGAAGAATACGCATCATGCGATTCTGTATTTGTTCCAATAATCTTTCTTTTGTCTCAACAGATTTTTTCATCCGGTTAAACAAAATGGTCAGTGTGGCCTGTTGAGTTAACACATTAAGGAATTCAAGATCCCGCATACTGAAAGACGATTTATCCTTATCCACCATGATAATATATACCCCAATACCCTCATCATTATTTAGCATGGGCACAATAATGACATTTCCCTTCTTTTTTCTCAGTTTGTCATAGATCATGAAATCAGATAAAGGTACTACAACCGAGTGTTTTTGTTCGTACAACCATCGGGTTATACCCTCATCATGAGCACAGGTCGCAATTAATTTAAGATCAGGTGATGATTTTTTACTTGCGGACACATACTGATTCTCCTCCCAGGTAAAAATCTCACTCCGCAAAAGCGGGATAAATTTCCTGCTCACCTCTTCCAACTTCTCCCGCACCTGGGCATTATCTAAATTTTGAGTAACGATTGATGATAGTTTTTGAACATGATGGTACTTTTCAAAGGGATCAGAATAATCAGCATTTTCTCTTTGTTGTTGGGTAAGATCATTCTTTAAAACGTTTAAATCCCTCTTGAGCTGGCTGACAACCGAAAGATAGTGTTCAATGATGACGTCAATTCGGGGCGTTGCATCATCACGTTCCTTGTAGGTTTCAAAAATTTCATCAATGTCTAAATTTTCCTGTAGCTCAGAATGCATCCATTTTCTCCTAGTTATAATGAATCAAGCAGAAATATCTGAAAGAGACATTAGCCTTGATTTCTGATTCTCGATTTTAAAAAGATCCTGAAAATCTTTTAAGCGTCTACCATTTATTGAAAAATACTCTTTGAACTTTGCAAGAATTTCGTCTTCCAGGTTGGGATTTTTTTGAGAACCTGCTTTATCGTTTTGATGCATGGAATGACAGATCAAATTAGCCAGGTGAACGAGTTGGACTATTTCCCGGTTTTCAGTCGCTGTATGGGGTGTATGGTGATGCTCAATAACGGAGACTACGTTTGCCGGAAAATTCCAGGATCTGGCCAGCCAACTCCCGATCTGTCCATGGTCATAACCCAATATTTCCTTTTCAGCCTGATATCTGGGTATTTCCTGGATACGGGAATGTCGAGAGATTATTGTGAAATATTCAGGATATACCTGTGCCATAACCTGATGCCCGAGATCATGCAATAATCCTGCAATGAATGCTTCTCCTGAAGTAGGATACCCAACTATTGTCGATAACTGCCGTGCTCCTTCTCCCACACAAGCACTATGCAACCAGAATATATTTTCTTTTTGCGACCACACAAAACCTGCATCTGAAAATTGGTCTATCACAGTTATACCGGTGAGTAAATCTTTCAGGGATTGTAATCCAATAGTAATGATAGCAAGATTGAGAGTGGAAATTTGTCCGCTCACACCATAATGATGAGAATTTGCAAGTTTTAAAATTCTGGCAGTCAGAATTTGGTCCAGTGAAATCCATTGTGCCAGATCCGTAATAGAAGGATTGGGGTTCTCCAGAAAATTCATGATCTGGTTAGCAATGCGGGGAGAGCAGGATAATTTATCTAACCTAACTACCTCACCTTTCACAGCCTGTGGATTCAATATTCCCTGTTTCATGAATCACTCATCCTTGATTATTTATCCCATTATATTTGAGAGAGATTCAGCTTCTCAAACACTCAATTCTTGTTTAATCATTTTTCGCATACGTTCTGTCGTTTCACTATGAATCTGCGAGATTCTGGATTCTGAAACATTAAGAATCTTTCCAATCTCTTTAAACGTCAGATGTTCAAAATAGTATAAAGTAATTGCTAAACGCGCCTTCTCTGGTAGTTTCTTGATGACTTTCACCAGTATTTTTTTCATCTCCTCATCTTCCAGACTATCTAAGGCATTGGTGGTGTTTTCGTCTTCCACCACATCATACAAATTATGTTCATCATAATTCTGGTTGGGTTTGTCCAGGGAAACCACATTGGTACGATTAACCTGTGATTGCCAGTGTTGATACTCGTCAACAGAAATCCCCAGATGCTCCGCCACCTCCTGTGCCGGTACATCCCCACGATATACCTGCTCAAGATCCTCCACAACCCTGCGGATCATATTCGATTTTGACCTTAATGAACGGGGAATCCAGTCCTGTTTGCGTAGTTCATCAATAATAGCCCCTTTGACCCTGGGAATCGCATAGGTTTCGAATTTAATACCGAAATATGGATTGTAGCGCTCCAGCGCTTCTCCGAGGCCAATAACCCCGATATTCACTAAATCATTCCGCTCAACATAGCTTGGAATCGCTTTAAACAGTTTGCTGACAACATAATGAACTACCCCTAAATATTTTTGCATCAAGCAATTTCGAAGTTCCGGATCTTTTTTAACATAATAATTTTGCCACAGTGGT
Organism: uncultured bacterium; assembly: GCA_965370645.1. Classification (GTDB taxonomy): domain Bacteria; phylum Calditrichota; class Calditrichia; order RBG-13-44-9; family RBG-13-44-9; genus RQOF01. Next base: position 26,677 of record CBDUVK010000004.1, on the reverse strand, counting down.
TCTACTTGCCTGTTCGTGTTCATAATTGGCCTCCGTGATTTATTTATATTCTTTTTCATTTTCTCTCATTATGGGCCAAATTCATCCCGCTTGGAATACTCTCCCACCCCTATTAAGCCCATTTCATATCATTTTGTAGTTTCTTGTTTAATAATTTTGGAGCCATTTCCTCAATTTGTTTAAGTGCAGAGATTTTTCCGGAATCGCTGTGCCGGATTTCAAGCCTTCTCGGGAAATTCTTCAGCACTTCATCTGCCTGAATAAGCCCCAATAATTTGATTTCTCGTTCCATGAAATTGCGTAAAGCACGATTCAAATCTTTGTAGACTTCTAAACTCGTTTTCTTTTCCAGAACCTGATTGATCACTAAACATAAATCCACATTGATGATATAGGGAGATGAAGCTTTAATGAGTGTATAAGTATCCGAGATAGAGGTCGCATCAGGAGTACTTACCAGAATAGCGGCGTTGGACTCCTGAAGAATCGAGAGATTCAGCTCATTTAGTCCTGTATGGGTGTCGAACAGGACACAATCATATGACGATATAATTGATCTGAATCTTGCATTATAATAATCAATTTCAGTAACATGCTCACCTGAAACATCACTCCGTGATTTACCGTAATCCACAAAATCAAGGGTTTCCGAGAGAGAATATATGATCTCAGTTTCATCATTGGAGTTGATTTGATTGTGCTCCGGAAAATAATCATCGTAGACTGTTCTGATTATTTTTTTGATGGATGGATTTTGTCTGTCAAGATTAACCAGCAGCACCCGGAATTTAGCATGACTCATGGAATTTGCTAGAAAAAATGTAACTGTGCTTTTTCCAGCTCCCATTTGACTGCTCAGAACCATGATTTTGGTCGCCTTCTCCGGGGAATCGTAAAAAGGCAGGCCTCCAGGCGGCTGCAAATAATTCGGAAATATTTTTGTATGATCTTTCATGATCCTATCTTCACTCCCTTGAAATATGATTTCATTGATTCTTTCATCTTTTACATCCTGGATACGAACGAGGGCATCCTGTCTCCCGCATATAGATGATAGACCATTTAATTCACTCTTTAGCGTATTTAATCGTGAAGCAGACAATTGTGCTGTAAATACAAGAAATAAAAAAAGAACCGTACATTTCGTATTGAAAAACAGTGTCATAGGAAATCGTTCAAATCCATTTAAACAAATGAAAAGCACTCTTTTTACCAAGGTAGTAAATAGGAACGCAACTAATATGCCATAAAAGTGAAGGAAAGGGGAAAATCAGAGCGGTGTCATAAACTACTGTTAAATATAAGATTAGAAAAACTGCAAATTTATCATAACACGAATCATAAAAAGAATCCTAAGGATAGTGTTCTCTTTTTCGACACCTGGATACGATTTTTAGACAATTATGGTGGAAGAAAAGTTTAACCATCCTGAGGTTATGAATGGATGAGGTTTTAGATCAATGTTTTTAGGTTATTAGAAAAAAGTGAGCAGTGTTAGGATATATATTTGAATTTGTACGTAACAGGATATAAATGATATGGACTCCAGTCATTCTAAAAATCCTGAAAAGAGATCATGTTTAATTTATTATACTTTTTTACTCAAATACTGCATATTTATCATATCTTTTGAAAAAATAATATTTTTTTTTAAATTTCATGATCGACGAAGTACGAATTTCTTCATTTATATCGATAATATTATTGAGACGGGAACGAAATACCGGTTTTATGCGATTAAAGAGATGCAGAAAGTAATATGAGAGTGCAAGTTTCAGCTTGCATAGAAAAGAACAGATGAGAAGAAATACCTGGGTTTTTTACTTTTTTATTATTCTTTTTACGGCCATCTTATCCATTAATCTGGTCTGGCGTTTTACGCCTATCCGTGCCGAGATCAGTGGAACCGTCCAACAGCGCCTTCGTCCATATTTGGGGGACTCATTCACATTAAATGATTTTTCAGTTGGATTTGGCTATATGTCATTTAGCGATATTTCCATTGGGAATCCGGAAGATCGATTTATTTTAAATCTGGAAGAAATCCAGATCGGTTTTAGCATTCACAAATTGTTATACAATAACTTCGACCCTCTACGTGTGATTGAGTCTGTGACTTTTAAAAATCCAAAATTATTGTTTATTATTGAAAAGAAAGATTCAACTGAAAGTGAGAGCAGAAAAAAAATTAATTTATCTGAAATCATCTCTGGATTTAGAAAACTGGCGGAAATTGACCGTATTTTAATAGAAAAGGGCCAGATACATTGGGGAAAGACCCATGAATCAACCACTAATCTAATTTCCGAACTGAATGGCTTTCTGGTTATAAAATCTATCGATTCAGTAAGTTTACATCTACAAGGAAAATTATTTGAATCTGAGTCACCGGATTTACATTTGACCGGTGATATTCATCTTTCCAGAGAAAACCTGGATATTCTGGCAGATATTCAAAGCAGCCGTATAGAGGAAAGTATCCCCTTCCTCAACAGCAAAAGCTTTGTCTTAAAAGAAGCAGACGCCTCCGGAAAGGTCAGGATACATTCTGAAACCTTTCTGATTAACGACTTTAATTTATCTGGCGAAATCCTGGTTGAAAATATGCAGGGTTTACTATTCGACCAGAGATTACATGCCAACACTTTTTACATTAAATTCCAGAAACATCAGATATTATTGTCACCTGTTTCCGGAAAGGTTGAAGATGGAAGGTTTACCCTCAACGGTAATCTGGGCTCAATTTTCCAACCTGAACTGAATTTTTCAATTCACTGCGAAGACTTATCTGTAAAACATCTGAAAACTTCAGTACCAATTCTCGAATTGTTGGATAGAGGAAAAATTCAGGGAGATATTGAAACCGCCGGTCCACCCTCTAAATTATTCATATCCGGAGATATTAATTCCTCCAAACTGTATTATGCCATCGTCCCCTTCTCCCACGCAAAATTAAATTTTAAATATCAAAACAAAATCTGGGAATTTACAAATATTGAGACTTATGCTGTCGGAATGCAGCATACCGGGTCAGGAAACATCGACTTTAATAATATGAAGTTAAAACTCAATATTTCCAGTTTGAGACCGATTGATGCAAATGATATACCGGTATTGGACAGGTTGAATAATTCAGAGATGCGATATTATACTACGGTTGACGGAGATTTCAACACCCTGACTTTCCTGGGTGATATTCATGGTCGATTTGAAACGGATTCAGTACTCATCTTAAGCGCGGATGCTCAGTTTGAACTCATTGAAGATCAGCTTTCAATTCATAACTACAGCTCATATCCTAAAGGCCTTCAAATTTCATCGAAAATTCTCGATCTCTGGAACAACCCAACCTTTCAAATTCTGGAAGTAAAGAATATACCCTTAGATTCATTGAGTACCATTGACGCCTTAACCTGGATTGATAAAAACTTCCAGGGTGATTTTTTTCTATCCGGACCGGTCAACTTTCCCACTACCAAATTTAATTTCAGCAATCGATTGACTCAGGAATCAGTATTTACCTTCACAGGTAATGCAATCAACCTGATTAAGACCGATCGAAAATTTAAAGGAAATTTTTCATTACAAAGTCTACCAAAAACAGTTGAGGGTGAACTCTCATTGGAATCCAATACCGATCAGATTTCCCTGCATCTGAACGTATCCGATATTGCACAAGGAATGTTAATGATTGGCTACGGAGAACACGCTTCTGTTAATGGTCAGTTGCACATGGAAAAGGTCCCCATAGACAATTATTTGGGAAGATTGCCCAGGGCCGCAGATGCTATTGAAGAAGGATATTTGTATGGAGATCTTAAATTCTACGGCAGTGCCAATTTCCCTCATATGGATTTTAATATTCAAGCTCAAGATTTTATCATCAATAAAAACGGATATTATTCAGCAGACCTTCGCGGAAGCTATAACCCGGATAGCCTGAAATTTTCAAAAGCATTATTAGCATATAATAATCATCCTATCATTGATGCATCATTAACTTGGGATATTTTCAAGGATCATCTGAACGCCTCATTCAGTGGTGAAAGAATTGAGAGTAACTTTATCGCATCCACTATTTTCAAAGATTCCACCCTGATTCGGGGAGATATGAACTACAAAATCTTAATTGATGGGCCGGCTGAGCGACCTTTTATCACGGGCTCCGTTTTAATGCAAGAGGGAGTCCTGCAAAACCGTCCTTTCTCCAGCTTAAAGTTGACTTTCGAGGATTCTATACCTCCTTCAGCAACACTGTCACAGATTGATCAGCATTTCTTTAAAATTAACAATTTTGAATACAAAGATAAAAGGGGCTATTCCGTTATTATCTCAGGAACTTTGCCCACAAATCCGACGTTTCCCATGAGTCTTAACCTGTTTGCAGAAGGTAATATTATGGCCGAACTGCCAGCATTTCTTAACTACTTTCGAATTCCTCTCTGTGTGGGAGAACTATCCCTGGATATTTCCGGAAGCAGAGAAAATCCAAAAATTAATGCCGGTCAATTATCTATTTACAATGGAAGTCTCGAATTTGAATCAGTCATACCACCTCTAAAAGACATCAAGGCCGATATTGAACTGAAACCGGGCAGCAAATTTCTGCAAATTAAGAATATAGAAGGGAATCTAAACAATAAGCATGTTCGTCTCTATAACTTGGACAGTGTAAAAGTTGAAGACCATTATCTGGAACCGTGGAATTTTGAAGATATCGGTATAAACTTTGGGGTTTTAGTTTTAGAAACTGGCAAGCGAGGAATTCCCCTCTCCATACCCGGTTTAATGAATCCCGGTGATATCGGATATTTTACCCCTGGAGGCAAAGAAGAATCAGAAGATTTTTACTTCTTCGGCCCGGTTGAGAAACCGCAGGTTCGGGGAAAAGTAATCCTCACCGATAGCAGGGTTACATTTCCTTTCCTGATTGAGGAAGGAGAAGTGGCGGAACTTGAAGAAGATAAAGTAATGGATTTTCTAATGAACATTAACTGGGACGTCACAGCTATCGCTGGAACCGGAAACCGCTATTTTGTAGACATACCTGCAATCATTGGTGATGCATATCTCGACCTGAATATTGATAATGTTTCGAAGGGATTGGATTTTACCGGGCGCTTATCCGATGAAAGCTTTAAAGTAGGTGGTAGCGTGGAATCTACTCGTGGCAGGGTGGAGTACCTGGATATGAGTTTCAGAGTAGACCGGTTCGGAATTATTTTTAATAAATTTGAACTGCTCCCCGAAGTCTATGGACGTGCCTGGACTACCACGCGGGATTCCACGGATTTTCCGCGGGATATCTATCTGGTATTATATACCATAGATCAGGAAACCCAGCAAGAAGTAGCACGGGGAAGGTGGGAAGATTTCCAGTTCAAACTTACGTCCAGTTCTCCTACCATCGGGGAAACTCAGGAAAATGTTCTGGCTTATCTTGGTTATTCGGTGGATAATATTTCCAGTAAGGCCGGAGATGTCGGAGCAACTCTAACAGAAAATCTGCTCATCAGACCAATGGTAAGGCCTTTGGAGAGAAAAATGGAACGGGGATTAAGGTTGGACTATGTCCGGCTCAGTTTACAAATCACCTCTAATCTCCTGTATTTTGGACTGCAGCCACGGTGGAAGTTTTTACCGGAATCCAGCTACCTCAGATCCGGTTATATCAATACCTTCGACCCGGCACTACTGCTACTGCAGAGTTCTGAACTCACCATCGGTAAGTATGTAATGAATAATTTTTATTTATCTTATTCAGGGCAGTTGGTCTCCATCTATGATGAGCCAAAATTGGGCCTTAATCATCGTTTCGGTGTTGAATATCGGCTATTGCAGAATTTATTACTGGAATTTGAATACGACAGATTTTTATTTGATCCAACATATTACAAAGAATACAATCAAAGTAGATTTCAAGATTTTCGAATCAGGTTAAAACACTCATTTAATTTTTAATTGCAATAATCTATCGGAAAAATTAAGTTATTGGGCTTTTAAATTAAGGATCTGTCTGCAAAAATGAAAAGCATGTATTACATTCTATTAGCTCTTTTGCTCATTCTGTTGATCGCCGTTGAGGGTTACACACAACCCCAAAAATTTAAAATAAATAATATTCGCATTGAGGGTAATGAAAGAGCGGATTCATCAATCATCATTTTGAATTCGGGATTGCGTCCTGGCAAAGAAATTACCAGCGAAGATATACAAAAAGCTGTTAAAAATCTTTGGAGCCTCAAACTATTTTCTGATGTAAAGATTTTTGTTGAGAAACAAACCTACAGTGGTTTGGATTTGCTTATCCGGTTAGAGGAATTTCCTCGTCTGGATGGCTGGGTTGTGGAAGGCAATGACAAACTAAAGAAAAAGGACATTGACACAGAATTGCAATTTTATAAAGGGATGGTACTGACTCCTTTTAAAATTTATAAAGGGAAACGAAATCTCATTAAAAAATATAAGGAAGAAGGTTATCTCCTCGCTCAGGTGAATATCGATACTGTCTATCGCAATAAGTACGAAGTTCTTGCTGAGGTGAAAATAGATGAAGGTCAAAAAGTACAGGTCAAACAAATAAGGATATTCGGAAATAAATATTTAACTGAAAATGAATTGAAGAAACAGTTTTCAGGGATTAAAGAAGACCGCTGGTGGCGGGGCGCTGATTTTAATGAAAAAAAATATCACGAAGATTTATCAAATCTGCTGAACTATTGTCGCAAGAAAGGTTTTCGAGACGCTGAAATCGTAAAGGACTCTATATATTACAGCGAAAACAAGAAGGATATGTTCATTGATATTTATATCAATGAAAACCAACAGTATTATTTTGGTAAAGTCACCTTTGATGGAAATACCGTATTTTCGGATGCAGAACTTAGAGCTCAACTTTTATTTAACAGGGGTGACATATACAATCAGGAAGAATTTGAAAAAAGCATTCGGGAAAATATCCAAAATCTCTATTATAATCAGGGATATTTATTCGCCAACATTCAACCATTAGAAATTCCTGCCGGAGTTGATACTGTTGACATTAACTTACGGGTCAATGAAGGCAGTGTCGTTCGCATCAAGGAAATCATCATTACAGGAAATACAAAAACCAATGAAAAAGTGGTCAGACGGGAATTAAAGATCTATCCCGGAGATACTTTTAACCGGGCCAGGCTCGAAAGAAGTGTCCGGGATGTTTGGGTCCTCAATTTTTTTGCCAATGTTGTTCCCGATGTTAAACTAATTGAAGGTGACGATAAACATATCAATCTGGAAGTGAACGTCGAAGAAAAGTCCACTGATACTGCCAATATGTCCGCTGGTTACAGCCAGAGAGATGGGATGATAGGTAGTGTTGGATTAGCATTGAACAACTTCTCGCTGGCTCATCCGCTTGGTGGTGGAGATGGTCAGCGCCTGGCATTTGATTGGTATTTTGGCCGCTATTATCGCTCAGTCTCCCTGAGCTTTACCGAGCCGTGGACCTTCAACACCCCGACCTTAACGGGATTTTCATTGTTTAATACCCGTAGTGGTGGTGGATTTTATCCCTGGGATCGAACTGTTCGGGGTGGATCAGTTCAACTCGGAAGACGTTTTCAATGGCCGGATAATTATTTTCGAGGGGACTGGATTTTGAGGGTAGCCGAAACGAAGATATTCAATATACGCGATCCCGAACTGTTAGACAGCTATATCTTTTATGACCGGCCAACAACCCAGATCAGCTTAACTCAGATCATTCAGCGCGATAGCCGGAACCGACCGGAATTCCCCACTCAGGGAACTGTGTATTCTCTTATGACTGAACTCTCCGGTGGACCGCTTCAGGGCGATGAAGATTACCTGAAAAACATTTTCACCGTCGAGTGGTATATACCTACCTTTGCAGGGTTTGTTCTATATACCCAATCAAAATTGGGCGTCATCAGCGGATTGCATAAAAACTTCTATATTAATCCAGGAGAATTGTTTTATATGGGAGGATCGGGTCTAAGTTTCTCCGAAGGTCTAAGGGGATACGATGAAGGTGTTGTTGGGCCAATCAGTGCTTCAGGTCAACCTCTCGGTGGTCAATCCATGTTTAAATTTTCTGCTGAGTTTCGAATACCAATCGCACCCAATCCCGTTATTTTCGGCCTCTTTTTCCTGGAAGCAGGTAATGTATGGGCTACTTTTGATGAAACGAACTTACAGGATCTTCGACGTGGTATAGGTTTCGGTGTCCGGTTATTTATGCCCATGATCGGAATTATTGGTGTTGACTTCGGGTATGGGGTTGATTATTTCACGCCGCGTGGTTTCCGTACCGCTAGATGGAAAACTCATTTTCAATTTGGTAGATTCTAATTCATATTATCAATCATAGAAAGTCAATTTTAATAAAAAATTAAATCAAGTTGGAGGTAATAGTGAATAATCATCGAATCATCAGTGGACTCGTAATTGCAGCATTAGTAGTATTTGGGGGATGGAGCCAAAGTCAAGCCCAGGCAAAAATCCGTTATGTCAACTCCCAAAGAATATTGAGTGAATTTCCGGAAGCCCTGGAAATTCAGAAAAAATTGGACGAAATCAGGGCAGGTTATGAAGGTGAGTATAACGACATGCTGCAACGGTATGAGAATTTAATCAAAGAAATTGAAAACCAGAGCCTTCTTCTAAGTCCTGAAAAAAAGGCCGAAAAGGAGAAGGAAGGCCAGGAATTAGGTATGGCAATTGAACAGTTCCGTTATCAGAAACTTGGACCACAGGGGGAATTGTATAAGAAAAATCTGGAATTGACCCAGCCTCTGTACGACAAAATTGACCAGATTATCCAGAGAGTAGGAGACGAAGAAGAATATGATTTCATCCTTGATGTAGTCCAGGGTGTGGTTCTCTTCGCAAAACCTCAGTTTGATATCACCAATCGGGTTATCGAAGAATTGAGCAAACAGTAGTTTTATACAATCATATTGGAATAAAGCTGAAATGTGTTCCCACGTTTCAGCTTTTTTTTTGGCCTTTATATCTTTTTTTTTGAATTTTATAAATTTAAGTGATAATTTCATATTCGTATTCAATTTATAAGTAATCAAATTAAAAAATAAATAGAGGGTTATAATCCATGTCTGAATTTTCTTTGAAGGAATTGGCGGCAAAAGTAAATGGTAAGGTTATAGGAAAATCCCAAACGATGATACGCGGAGCTGCCAAGATTGATTCCGCAAAGGAAGGCGAAATTACTTTTCTTGCAAATCCCAAGTATAAACAATACCTTGTTGAAACTAAAGCCAGTGCGGTTGTTGTAGATCAGAAAACAGAATATGATCTTTCCATTCCGGCCATTCGGGTTGATGATGTATACTATAGATTTCTCCAAATTTTTTTACTCTTCAATCCCCAGAAAGAAATTCTGGAACCCGGAATTCATCAAAGTGCGGTAATTCATCCCTCCACCACCCTGGGGAAAAATATTGCTATTGGTTCCCATGTTAACATTGGGAAAAATTGTAGAATTGGGAATGGAACCAAAATTCTACATGGATGCGTCATTCTGGACAACGTCGAGATTGGTGAGAATTGTCTCATATACCCACTGGCATCCATTCGGGAAAATTGTCAGATCGGAAGTGAAGTCATTATTCATAATGGAGCCGTAATCGGGAGTGATGGATTTGGTTTTGCTCCTTTTGAGGGAGAATATCACAAAATTCCCCAGATCGGGAGAGTCGTAATCGAAGATAAGGTAGAAATTGGCGCCAACTGCACAATTGACAGGGCTACTATGGGCGATACCATTATTCGTGAAGGAGCCAAGCTGGATAATCTGATCCATATTGCACATAATGTGGAAGTGGGAGAATGGACGGTGATGGCTGCTCAGGCGGGAATTTCAGGTTCTACAAAAATCGGGCATCATGTGATGATTGGAGGACAGGTTGGAACTGTGGGGCATATCTCAATCGGCAATTATGTCCAGATAGCGGCTCAATCCGGTGTTCCGAAAAGTGTTCCGGATAATGAAATCATTTTCGGTACTCCGGCAAGACCCATCATGCGTACCAAAAGGATCGAAGCCGTGGTTAACCAGCTACCGGAGTTATTAAGGCGGATTCAACAGATGGAGAGGGAAATCAAGATTCTGAAAGAAAGTGTAAACAACTAAAAAAACGTCCTTCGGTTCGATTCAGAAAAGTTCTTGTCTGCTTAAAGAGTTCCGTTCATTTACATAATCGAAGGTCCGGTAATTTTGCGAATGGATTGCAGGAATGGATTTCTTCTTTGGATAACTCAAAATAATTAGTAATTTACTCAATTGAGACATAGACTCAAATCACAAGAGATATCAGCCATATTTTAAGGAACGCTCCCGATGAATAAAATGCAAAAGACCATAAACAAACCGATAAAATTTACCGGAAAAGGATTGCATACCGGTGCGACATCAACAGTTACTTTCCGCCCGGCAGCGGAAAATCATGGGATTGTTTTCATCCGGACTGATATTGACAAGAATCTGGAAATTCCGGCACTGGTGGACTACGTCATGCCGGATAACGGTATTGACAGTTTACGGGGTACCAATCTTCAAAAAAATGATATAGTTATTTATACAGTAGAACATATATTGGCTGCTATCGCTGGCCTGGAAATTGACAATTTAAAGATCGAATTAAATTCTCCTGAACCCCCGGTTGGTGATGGAAGTGCGATGCCTTTTGTGAATGTTCTGTTAGAAGCGGAAATCCAGGAACAGGAGGAACCGAAAAATTTTCTGGTCATTGAGGAATCTACTTATTTTCATGATGAAAAGAAGGGAATTGATCTGATCGCACTTCCGTTGGATGATTTTCGTATTTCAGCCATGATCGACTATAAAAATCCTGCCCTGGGAAGTCAGCATTCAGGGCTTTTTTCTCTCGAAAAAGAGTTCATCACCGAATTTGCGCCGGCTCGGACATTCTGCTTCCTGCATGAGGTTGAGATTCTGATTGATCAGAATCTGATCAAAGGTGGAAATTTAAAAAATGCGGTTGTGTTCTGTGATAAAAACCTGGACGAAGTAAATGAGAAAAAAATCCGTGAGACCCTGAATATTGACGGTAGGGTATTCGTGGGAGAAAATGGAATCTTAAATAATACCCATCTCAGATATAAAAATGAACCAGCCCGGCACAAAGTTCTGGATGTATTGGGTGATTTATTTTTAGTAGGTGCGCCTATCATAGGTCAAATTTTAGCCGGTCGGCCAGGCCACAAAAGTAATATTGAATTTGCCCGCAGATTACGCTCTATTTTTCAGAAGCAGCAATTAACCCGTAAATATCAGGATGTATCGCGCAAAGGCATAGTCTTTGATTTTGAAGCGATTCAGCGAATTCTGCCTCATCGTTATCCCTTTTTACTGGTTGACCGTATCATCGAATTTGAGGCGGGAAAGCGCATCGTCGGTCTGAAAAATGTTACCGGAAATGAGGAATTCTTTCAGGGTCATTTTCCCGGCCACCCCATCATGCCCGGGGTATTAATTATCGAAGCCATGGCCCAAACAGGCGGTATCATGCTTTTGAATGCTGAAGAAAATCCCACTGATAAGATGATGTATTTTATGGGATTGGATAACGTTCGATTCCGGAAACCTGTACTCCCCGGTTCACAACTTATCTTCGAACTGGAATTACTTAAAAAACGCACCTCCAGCGTAAAAATGCAGGGTAAAGCATTCGTTGACGGCGAGGTGGTTGCTGAGGCAGAGATGATGGCTGCCATATTAGACCTTAAAGAATCATAATCATTCCTAAGGAGAGTCTTTTGGGAAAAATTCATCCCAGCGCAATTATCGATCCTAAAGCCCAAATCGGGAAAAATGTGGATATCGGTGCTTTCTCCACCGTTAATGATGATGTCATCATTGGGGATAATGTTGTCATTGGAACCGGTGCTTTTATTGACTCGGGGACTAGACTGGCCTCAAACTGCAAGATTGGGCATTATTCCATCTTAGGTATTGCGCCCCAGGATCTGAAGTTTGAAAATGAAAAAACTTACCTGGAAGTTGGGGAAGGTACAATTATTCGGGAATTTTCAACCCTGCATCGTGGAACGACCTATCATTATAAATCAGTAATAGGGAAAAACTGTTTTATTATGACTTACGTGCATGTTGCTCACGACTGTCTGATAGGCGATAATGTAATAATCGCTAATGCGGTAAACATGGGCGGACATGTGGAGATAGACTCTCACGCCACAGTTGGAGGATTGACTGCCATTCATCAGTTCACCAAGATTGGGCAGCATGCATTCGTGGGTGGAGGACTTCGCATCAATAAAGACATTCCACCTTATATCCGGGTGGCGGGTGATCCAGCACGATACGCTGGTACAAATTTTGTCGGATTGGAGCGCAAAGGATTCGGTAAAGAGGTTATCCTGGAAATTAAAAGAGCCTATAGATTTATTTATCAATCAAGTGATACGGTTGCTGAAGCCAGTGAAAGGATTAAAAAGGATCTGCAGTCCTACCCGGAAATTCAAGAATTGTTAGAGTTTCTCAAAAGGAGTGAGCGGGGCATCATACGTGGATAGGATTGAATTTACAGACTGGTATATTTGGCCATACCAGCTATATTCGGGTGACTTTAACATGTTTATGGACCACTGGCTTGCCCGGCAGATGGGGAAATTACTGGATAAACCCCTCTTAAGATTTTACGGCTGGCAGCCCCCCTGTATATCACTGGGATATCATCAAAATGCATCCGATGTTACACATCACGTATGCATGCAGGAAGAGATTGACGTGGTACGCCGCCCGACAGGCGGTCGGGCTATTTTACATGCCGAAGAGTTGACCTATAGTGTGATTTATCCTTACCAGGATTTGGACATATCCGATTTTTATCGGTTAGTACATATACCTTTTGTCCTGGCGTTAGAGAAGATGCAAATTAAAGCGTCTTTTGAGTCCAGCCAGGCTGATTTTAGCAACATCTACAGAACAGACCGTGCCTTTCTCTGCTTCGCCAGCTCCGCAAAATATGAAGTAGAAATATCAGGAAAAAAGCTTATCGGAAGTGCTCAACGTGTCTACGAAAATGCCATTTTGCAGCATGGTTCAGTACTGCTGGGATCTCAACATGAAAAACTGGTTGATTTTTTAAATCTTCCTGAATCCCGTAAACTAAAAATGAAGCAATACATAAAAGAGCATACCACAAATGTCTGGACCTATCGGAAAGATCTTGATGTCCGGCTGTTGGCCGATGAGATCCAGGAAAAATTCTCAAATCACTATGGGATTAATTTTCAGGAGCTAAACCGGAACCAGAGACTGAAAGTAGAAGTAGAAAATCTGTCTGATTACCGGGAGTTTTCGATCCTCAATAATTCAACAGAGAAAATAAAGTCTGTTTAGTTAAGATTGAGAAAAAAATTCATAATTTTAAAAAAAATCGAAACAATCGAGAGAATAATACATCTAATACATTATCAGTAAAGGAAGTGGTTATCGAATGAATTATTTATGGATATTTTTCGTCATTAGTGTTCTGGTTTTTTTCCACGAGCTGGGTCATTTTCTCTTCGCAAAACTTTTTGGGGTACGGGTTGAACGTTTCTCCATAGGTTTCCCGCCCCGATTATTCGGAATAAAAATTGGCGACACAGATTACTGTATTTCCGCGATTCCATTCGGTGGATATGTTAAAATGACCGGAGTCATTGATGAAAGCCTGGATACCAATAAACTCACCGGTGCCCCCCATGAATTCGCATCTAAGAACTGGTGGCAAAAGGTTCTAATCCTGGTAGGTGGTGTGACCATGAACATCGTTCTCGCCTGGATGATTATAAGCGGACTGCTGCATTTTGAAGGTCAACAGATAAGACGCTCTACCACAGTGGGATACATGATTGAGGATGGAATTTCTCAATCCGCCGGAATTCGAGTTGGGGACAAAATTCTCTCGATCAACAATAAGCCTATCGAAACCTGGAACGATGTGATTGAAAATTATATCTCCCAATTGGGAAGCGAGATCATATTTTCCATCGATCGGGAGGGTGAAATTCTGGAAATTGTATTCGGGGAGGAAATCCTAAGTGAAAAAGCTGCTGAACAACTAGATATTGCACCGCAAATTCCTGCTAAGGTTGGTTTGATAGTGCCGGAGTCTCCCGCTGCACAGGCCGATCTACATAGTGGAGATCGTATCATAAGCATAGAGGATATCTCTACACCCAGTTGGGATGAAATGACCACAATAATTCAAACAAACGCCAATAATTCTCTGAATTTTCAGGTTGATCGGGAAGGCGAAATCATCTCCAAAACAGTCACACCGGAAGCTGTATCTCAAATCGATAAAGACGGGAAGGATACCATCATCGGCCGGATTGGAATACAACCCTATATGGAGAGAAAAATACTACCTCTCGTTCCTTCTATTACAGAAGGTTTTAGGAAAACCATATTTATTGCCGGATTAAATGTCAAAGCTCTATGGTGGCTGGTTACCGGTAAAAAATCCGCCCGGGACATGATTGGTGGTCCCATTATGATTACCAAACTTACTGCAGAATTTGCTGAGGTCGGTTTTGTTTATTTACTTGATTTAATAGCAAACCTGAGCATTATGTTAGCCCTCATCAATATTCTACCGATTCCAGCATTAGACGGTGGACATATCACTATTGTTCTGCTGGAGGAAATTCGCAAAAAACCACTCAGCACCCGGACCAAGGTAAAAATACAACAGGTTGGTATGGCTATTTTACTGGTTCTGATCGTATTTGTTATGTATAACGATATCTTGAGAATTTTTTAGAATTTTCTAAAAATTAATGCAAAGGAGACCCGGGAATCTGATTTTCCGGGTTTTTTTTGCAATTCAAAAAAAATATTTATTCGAGTATGGACCGGATAAAATGGTCCACAAAATTAAATTAGGCCTGGATATTTGATTCAATGATTCCCCAACCCCATGAATTTTTCTTTTTCTTGATAGAATTTTGGATTCATCTTAAATTTAAATTTTGAAAATATTTGTATAAAGGAACTGAACAAAGGAGAAAACCATATGCCAACTATGAGCCATCAGATTGCAGATTTTGCAGTAAAACTAAGATTTGAAGATCTTCCGGAAGAAGCCATCTACCAGGTGAAGAGGTTTTTACTGGATTCAATTGGGTGCGCCTTTGGCGGTTGGGATACAGAGGATGTCCAGATCCAGCACGAGCTTTACCATAAGATGGGTGGTACCCCAGAAGCAACCGTATTCGTGGGCGGAACTCAACTGCCGATGAACCATGCTGCCCTGATGAATAGTCTTCTTATCAGAGCGCTGGATTACAACGATATTTATTGGGAAGAAGATCCTTCCCATCCCAGTGACATTATTCCAGCCGCGCTCTCACCAGCCGAATTCCTCTCTAAAGATGGCAAATCAGTTATTACTGCTATCGTATTGGCCTATGAGTTTGAACAACGGATGTGCGAATTCGCTCACCCCGGAATTCGGGAGCGCAAATGGCATCATGCAACTCTGACCGGATTCGTTTCTCCTATTGTAGCAGGAAAGATTCTGGGATTAAACACAGATCAAATGGTAAATGCCATCGGTATTTCAGGTAGTCACTGTTGCACTTTAGGTGCAGTGACTGCCGGTAAACTGACCAACATGAAGAATACAGTCGATCCCATGGCAACCCAGGCCGGTGTAATCGCCGCACAACTAGCGCAAAAAGATTACAGTGGTCCGGAACATGTCATCGATGGTAAAGAGGGACTGGTCGATACCTTTGGACCGGAATTTGAACTAAATCTTCTCACCGATAATCTTGGAAAGGATTGGCGTATTTTACGCTGCAGCATGAAAGCCGTCGCAGCAGAGGCATTAACTCACTCCCCGATTACGGCGGTTTTAAAAATCATGGCAGACCGTCATTTGAAACCCGAGGATATTACAGAAGTGAACGTGAAAACCATCGCTCGTGCCGCAGATATTCTGTCTGATCCTTCAAAATATAAACCCACCAGCAAGGAGACCGCCGATCACAGCCTCCCCTACTGTTTAGCAGCTGCTATTGTTGATGGTATGGTAACACCTGCACAATTCACCGAAACAAAATTGAAAGATCCAAAGATCTGGGAATTGCTCCCTAAAATTAAAGTGACAGCCCATGCGGAGTTCGAAAAACTGTTCCCGGGTCTCAAGGCAACAGAAGTTACAATTAAAACTGGTGGTGGAGATGAGCATACTTTACGGGTGGATTATCCCAAAGGTGATTACCGGGATCCGATGACTGAGGAAGAACTTCTTGACAAATTTGACAGCATGGTTCTGCCAAAAGTAAATCAGGAAAAGAGAGACCAGATGGTTGATCTCATCATGAACCTGGAAAAAGTAAAAAACATGAAAGATTTTATGGCAGCGATGAAATATAAATAAGTTTATTAGAAAGCATAATTATTATTTAGCCCATATTAGTCATCACGCAAAGGACGCAAATAATATTTTTAAATTATAATCGATACTCGTTCCTCGTCTCTCGCCAAATCACCACGATAAAACCAGTAACGAGTACCGAGCTTCGAGTGCCGAGTATCCCATCGTGAAATGTTATAAATTAACCAAATCAAATAATCAACTGTTTCATATATTCATCAATTTCCTTTAACTGTCCCTCAATTTCACCAGCGAATCCCTGCTGATAGAGAGGGGTTTTTCTTAAATTCAATGCTTCTTTATATATATCCTTTAATTTAATCAGGAGTTCTTCACGGTTCCGGGATATTCTGCCCTTATAGATCCATTCCCTTAGTTCCGGTAAGTATAACTTTAAATCTGCCTGCAAACGATAGTATACATCATATCCCTGGGATTTTAATTGCTGATCATATTCCGAAACAACCTCCATGATATCTTCATGAATAATCTCCAGAATCTTGCCCTCATAAAAATCCATTTTTAGCAACAGAATTCTGGTGAGCAACAGTTGATATTCAGACACTTTTGCCGAATTTGCCGAATCCCGATTTAATTCAATTGCCCTGTATAAGTCTGATTCCAGAATTCTCAACCAGCTTGTTTTTTCCTCCCTGCCTCCCAGTTCTGAAAATTTTTCAAACACCTGCTCAGTTTGCAATTGATAAACACGATTCATTTGATCTAAGGATATATCAGATGTGATCCGATCTATGGCTTCGCGAGATTTGATGATGGCATTTTGCCAGTCACCAAGCTGCATATAACTCTCCATTTGCAGATACTTTAATCTGAAACAGGAAGCCGAAGTATCCTGACAATCAAAGTTCGAACTTATGAGTTGTTCAAAAGCATCTTCTGCGAATAATGTTTCCGCTTTTTGATATTTGGAAGCCGCACAACTCATAAAAATTATTATAATAGACAGGAGTAAAGACTGATGCTTATATAGCTGTTTAGTATCTTTTAATTTGAAAGACAATGGGTTTCCTTTCAAATGATAGTTGCATGATTGATGGGACCTTCAAACTAGCAGTTAAATAATAAATCTAACCTTGTACAACAGCGTATCCAAGAATATATTAAGGCTTTTTATACAGACTTATCTGTCAACCTTAGTAACAGGAAGAATTCATGTCAAAAGATAGATTCCCCAGTATCAGGGTCGCATCCTATGGAAAGACCCTGTGGATCTTTGCAATCGTTATTACGCTTTCATCTGCAGTATATCAACGAATGACAGGCCCAACTTACCCGATCAGGGGCAAAGTGGTCCTGGAAAATTCAGAGATTTCCTTTAAACTCCTGCGCAGTGAAACAACAGACCGGGATGCTCCCATCAGACTCATAGTTAAAGATACCAGTATTACTGGTTATGTTCAGTACAAACGTTACCAGTCTCACGATGAATGGACACGCAGGCCTCTTCTCAGAACAGGGGATACACTGCAGACCTTTCTTCCCAGACAACCGGCGGCAGGTAAAATTATGTATTTTGTATACTTGAACCGGGAAGAAATTACTCTGTCATTAACGGAAAAGGAGCCGGTGGTATTAAGATACAAAGGTCCGGTACCCGCCGTCGTTCTGATTCCTCATGTTCTGATCATGTTTCTTGCCATGCTTTTCTCAAACCGTACAGCCTTGGAAGCCCTGGACTCTGCAGGCAGGCCGAAGAGGTTGATGCTACTAACCATTGCTTTCTTTTTTGTGGGTGGATTAATCCTTGGACCTATCGTTCAAAAATTTGCCTTTGGTGAATACTGGACCGGCATCCCTTTTGGCCATGACCTGACCGATAATAAAACTCTGATTGCAATGCTGGGGTGGTTATTTGCCTGGTTCACAAACCGTAAAAACCGCATAAACCGATTTTCAATTATCCTTGCAGCTGTATTACTGCTGGCAGTCTATCTGATCCCCCACAGTGTCCTCGGTTCAGAACTGGATTACACTAAGATGGAACCATAAATGATTTGAATGAACTCTCTGTGATTAATCCTGCCCTTTCATCCCTTCCCTCTTGAATTGAATAGAATGGGGACATGAGTAACAGTTTCCGCTCTATCTTGACCCACCCCTGCCTGCTGCCCGCCTGGCATAGGACAGGCAGGCAGGCGGACAGGTATGCATAAGGGAGGGGATTACAAAACATCAGATATCTCCAGAATATGAGTTGGAGAGGGTCAAAGAAACTAGTAAACATTAAGATTTTAAAATTATTTCCCCATTTCCCTCTTAAATATTTTGATTTAATCATCATTTTCTCAGTGCAAATTATGTAAATTTACTATTTGTAAATATTCAGATAGCAGGTAAAAACTATATTAATATGATAAAATTAAAATCAATCATAACCAATATCGCAGAATTTGAATTACTTCGGGAAAAAATCTTTGAAAATCTAACAATATCTGTCAAAGGAGTAAGCGGTTCCTTTCAAAGTTTTGTACTGAATTATATTTATGAATTATTTGAGAATACCCTGCTGGTTGTGGTACCGGATACCGAATTTGCTGAAAAACTGGCAGATGACTTACAATCGTTATCTCCCAAAGATCGGGTGCACTATTTACCACAAGCCGAAACCCTCCCTTTTGACCAAGGTACCTTTGCCCCTGCTATTCACAGCACCAGACTCAAAACAC
The DNA here is from genome assembly GCA_965370645.1 of uncultured bacterium. Taxonomy (GTDB): domain Bacteria; phylum Calditrichota; class Calditrichia; order RBG-13-44-9; family RBG-13-44-9; genus RQOF01. The sequence continues at coordinate 7,554 of CBDUVK010000004.1, read as the reverse complement.
TGATCTCTATACTTGAAAATCCGGCCTGTATTGTTGTCACCACACCCATAGGTCTCATCCAACACATCGATCCGCCTGACGAGATCAGGAAACAATTGAGTTATCTCAAAGTGGGAGATTCAATTGACCGTGAGTTCTTGATAGAATGGTTGGTGGAAACCGGTTATGAGAGATTCCCGGCTATCGAAGAAATTGGTCAATTCAGCATTCGTGGTGGTATCATAGATATCTTTTCCTTTGAAGCCGATGCCCCATTTCGCATTGAACTGAATGAGGATAACATCGAGACGATTCGGGAATTTGACATTCTGTCCCAACTTTCGATTCGACAGGTTGAGAAAATCAGACTCAGCGGTAAGAGTTCAGAAAATAGTCAAAAGGCAACTCTATTTGAATACTTAAGTCCGGGCTCTTTGATATACTGGGATGATGTGGAAAGAAGTCGCAATCTGATCAGGGATTGGTTTGAACAGGCAGAGCGAATTTACCAGGAAAAAGAAGATATCGAGACCTCTCCCTCATCATTTTATATAACCAACAAACATTTAGAAAAATACGCCCGGGAATTTCGTCAGATCTATCATGTCCATTTCCGGACGAATAATGAAAATGTGATCGATTTTAACACCCAACGCCCTCAAACATTTCAGGGAAATATTAAGCTGTTTATTAAATACCTGGATAAACGATTCGGGAGAAACGAGAAGCATACAATTCCAGTATTCATTGTTTATGATACCCCACAACGTCGCGAAAGACTGGAAGAAATTATTATAGCAGAAATGGGCTGGCTTCCCCCATTGCGTTTTCTTCAGGGAGATATACACAGTGGTTTCTATCTGCCCAAGCAACCAATGGAGATACTCACCGAGCATGAGATTTTTGACAGGGTCAAGGCTCGAAAAAACCGCAGGAAATTAAAGATTTCCGGTTCGATTATTCGTCAATTAAACAGCTTGAAACCGGGAGACTATGTGGTTCATATCGATTATGGCATTGGAAGATATATCGGTACAGAAAGAATAAAGGTAGCGGGCCTGGAGAAGGAAACTATAAAAATTGAGTATGAAAATCAGGATATACTCTATGTCAATCTTGATAAATTAAACCACGTTCAAAAGTATGTGAGTGAAGAGGGTTATCAGCCACAATTAACACGTCTGGGGAGTGCGGACTGGGAAAGAATCAAGGAAAAGACCAAAAATGCCGTGGAGAATATCGCCAGGGATCTGGTGAAACTTTATGCGACACGAATGAGCACCACAGGTATATCATTCTCTCCTGACAGTCTCTGGCAAAAAGAGCTGGAAGCCTCATTTCTTTATGTTGATACACCGGATCAGGCCAGAACCACCCGCGAGGTGAAAGACGATATGGAGCGGAATAAGCCGATGGATCGCCTGATATGTGGAGATGTTGGATTTGGAAAGACCGAGGTAGCCATACGGGCCGCGTTTAAGTCGATTTTGGATGGAAAACAAGCCGCGTTTCTGGTTCCAACCACAATTTTAGCTCAGCAGCATTTCCACACCCTGCGAGATCGGCTGCGGAATTTTCCAATGAATATTGAAGTTATTTCAAGATTCAGAAGTCGAGCGGAACAATTGAAAGTATTGCAAAGATTAGAGCAAGGAGATATTGATATCATCATAGGTACCCATCGGTTGTTATCTAAGGATGTTAATTTTAAAGATTTGGGACTATTGATTGTCGACGAAGAGCAGCAATTCGGGGTAAAACATAAAGAGCAGCTGCGGAAATTAAAAACCAATGTGGATACCCTAACCCTATCTGCAACGCCCATTCCCCGTACACTTCAAATGTCCCTGATGGGTGCGAGAGATCTATCGAATATCGATACACCCCCACAGAATCGGCTGCCCATTATCACCGAAATTTGCACCTGGGATCGTGAACTTATATACCGGGCGATTACTTATGAGATTGGCCGGGGAGGACAAGTTTTCTTTGTTCATAATCGTGTACAAACAATTGCCGGAGTCGCAGAAATGTTGAGGCAGATCGTTCCCAAAGCTAAAATCAGCATCGCCCATGGCCAGATGCGGGAACGTGATCTGGAACGGGTTATGAGCGATTTTTATGATAAAAAATTTGACGTACTTCTGGCAACAATGATTATCGAAAACGGCCTGGACATCCCTAATTGTAACACTATCATCATCAACCGGGCAGATCAGTTCGGTTTAGCACAACTTTACCAGCTGCGTGGCAGAGTGGGACGTTCAGACCGTCAGGCCTATGCTTACCTGATTGTACCGCCACACGATCGTTTGAGTGAAACATCAATCAAAAGACTCTATGCCATAGAAGAATTCACCGATCTGGGATCAGGCTTAAAAATCGCTTTACGCGATCTTGAAATCCGGGGTGCTGGAAATATGCTGGGACATCAACAGAGCGGATACATCAATGCCGTCGGTTATGATCTCTACCAAAAAATATTACAGGATTCTGTTCATCAAATCCAGGAGGAAACACTAGCACCGGAACTCATTCAAAAACGTTCGCCACAGGTGGATGCTACAGTTGAAGCGGATGCCGAGATGTATATTCCGGAAGATTACATTGAGGCCGGAAACGAGAAAGTTTTGATTTATCATCGACTGCTCAATTTGGAGAGCATAATCAGTATTGACAACCTATCCAAAGAATTACGAGACCGTTTTGGCCCCTTGCCTCCTGAAGCGGTAAATTTGATTGAAATGGTTAAGATAAAAAAGTTTGCCAGTCAGAGATTCATAAAACAGGTTAAAATTTTTAAAAATAAAATGAGTATAACAATCGATTCCAGCATTACCGAAAAAGATGGTTTTATTGAGAAGGAACTTCCCCGCTATATCAATCAGGAAATGGCACCATTGACATTCAGTCAGACCGAAGGCTTCAAGGTGCATGTGGAACTAAAAGGAAAGAACAGTATGGATTACCTGAGCTTTGCAAAAAACTTCTTGCAAAACTTGTGAAGCTCCAATAATTTTAGTGGTTTTGAAAGTAAAAAAAATTCTGAAAAATATAATACAGGGAGTCAAATTTTATGGGTCGATATGGTATTGTAATCCTGGTCTTATTTAGTTTTATGATTACTCTATTTTCCTGCGGAAGATCGCCACAAACGATCGCCACGGTAGGGAAAGAGAAAATAACCATTACTGAATTTCAGGATTTATTAAAGCAGAAGAAACCAAGAAAACAACTTTCCCAAATCTCCTTCGAAGAGCGCAAAAAAGTGCTGATGAACCATTTGGAAGGTAGAGCAAAAGCCATGAAAGCAAAAGAGTTGAAACTCAATGAAGATCCTGATTTGCAGGTTCAACTTCGTCGGCGGGAAGAAAGAGTTCTGGCAGCTAAATATCCGGAAATCCTGATTGTAGAAAAATTTGTCACTCCTGAAATGATACAGGCTTTCTCAGGAATACAAACAAGCAAACCCCGGATAATAACAGTAGCTTTAGGTTATGAAGGTTCAAAATTAATTCAGTTTTCGAGAAGCAGAGAAGAAGCGGTGACTCTTGCCGATCAAATTTATCAGCGTATTAAAGAGGGCGAAGATATTGCAGAACTTTCTGCACAATATACGGATAACCCAAACCTAAAAAAACAGAAGGGGCTTTATGATCCCTATACGGCAGGAGCATTAGATCCTGCAGTTGATGTCAGAGTCAATCAGGCTGAGAAATCTGAAATTATTGCGCCCATTGAAACGGATCGGGGCATTTTTGTGATTGAGATACTAGATAAAGATGACAGCGCCCGGGTTGCGCTCAGCGAGAACCAAAGAAACAGGATTAGAATAAATATTTATAATAAATTCTACCGGACACAGGGAGACACAATTTACAAAAACCTTTCCGAAAAGTTTCGTTCTGAACTGGGCGGAGAAATTTTCGATGATGGAATTGATGAATTTTTGCTGGCAATAGAAGCTTGGGCGGCCACACCTAATCCGACCGATCCGACCTTCACGGAAACACAAAAAGCCATTGTGTTGGGCAGAATTGCGGATATAACGATTAGTGCCGGATATTTTATCGACGAATTTCAGGGAACTTTCAGAACCAGCTACCAGCGATTTAACAGTCATGATGAATTAAAAAAAGTGCTGATGGATTATATTGAACGTTATTTAGCCTGGATCACAAAGGCAAGAGAAGCAGGGATAGATAGGCTCCCGGAGGTTCAAAAACTATTGCAACAATTTTTAGACTCTAAACTGGTTGAATTATTTGATAAAAATGAGATCAAGGAAAAAGCTGTTCCCACAGAGGAAGAAATGCGGGATTTGTATGAAAAGAATAAAAAGGATTTTATAGATCCCGAGAAAATCAGGATCTGGGAAATCGCTTTAAAGGATGAAAAAACAGCCCAGACCGTTCTAAAAAAGGCGAACATACCAGGGGCGGACTTCCCTGCTCTCGCCCGGGAGTACACCGCTAAAATAAATCTGCGGGACCGGGGAGGAGATTTAGGATATCAAAGTATTAAATCTCCTCGAAAAATCATAAAGCCTGCCTTTGAGGCCGGAGAAAATCAGATTATCGGTCCGATTAAGGAACACAGATTTTATTATGTCATCAAGACAGGTGATATTCTTCCTGAAAGGCAGAAGGACTTTAATGAAGTAGAAATCCCTGTAAAATCCCGCACTAGAAACGAAAATGAAAAAAAAATCAGGGAAGAGTGGCGTAATAGACTTGAGAAAGAATATGACATTTGGATAGACGAATCAAAATTAAAAGAATTATCATAGGTAAACTTATAATGAGATTAAAATATTTATTTTTCATCTTTCTGTTAGTGGTACCGTTTTTAATGTTGAATTGTCAAAACAATTCGGTTCCGGCGATAGAAATTGTCGCCAAGGCAGGGAATCAGTATCTGACCCGCGACGAACTTTTAAACTGGATGCCGCAAGATATTCCGGAAGAACAGAAAGAAATTCTTTCCCGGCAATATATTGATCGCTGGGTGCAAAAAACGGTATTAGCCCTTACCGCCAAGGATGATGGCCTGTCACTCACACCATATGAAAAATGGTCTCTGGAAAGCCTGCGAAAAGAGATGTTGGCGCAAAAATACCTTAATTCCAAACTCCCCAAGGAAATTATTATCACTGACCAGGAAATCTCCACCTACTATGATGAGAAAAAAGAACAGTTTATCAGGAGTGAAGACGAAGTTCACCTGGTACAGCTCTTTTTAGAAAACCTGGACCGCGCCATCGCAGAAGAAATCCGGCAACAACAATCACTTCTGGAAGTTATCAAAAAAAACTATCTTGATACCCAAATTAACCGTATTGTTGAAAAAAATGGTGATCTGGGTTATGTTCCGGTAAAAAATCTGCGGAAAGAGATTGCCCGTACAGTACGGAACGGTCAAACCGGTCGAATTTACGGACCCATCAATATCGAGAAGGGTTATTATTATTTTCAAATGATGGATAGACAAAAAGCAGGGAGTTATCACAGCCTGGATCTGGTTCAGGGCGAAATTCGCCTGCGTCTGGTATCGATTAAACGCGAAAAATTAGCAGAAGATCTTTCCGAAAAACTCAAGAATAAATATACGGTAGAGATTTTCCCGGAACATATTCAGTAATTATCGTAAAATGAATAAGCTGCCGGATAATTTCAGGATAAGGATCTATATGAAGCGTAATATATTATTTATTTTAGTGTTGGCGGTTGGTCTCTCTCCCTTTGCCCTTCACGGACAACAAATATTTGACGGTATTGCAGCTATTGTAGGCAACGAAGTTGTGCTGATATCAGATATCAATTCGATGATTACTTCATACGCTTTTCAAAACAAAATCGACATATCCCGGCAGCCCGATCTCTATCAAAAACTTGGAACTGAATTTTTGGATCGGCTTATCGATCAAAAACTTATTTTGATAAAAGCTGACGAAGATACAATTGAAGCGGATGACGAGCGGGTGGAACAGACCCTGCGACAGCAAGTTGATTATATGATTAAACAGGCCGGTTCCGAGGATAAACTGGTAGAATATTATTCAGCCCCCCTCTTCAAAATTAAAAATGATATGCGGAAAGAAATCAGAGATCAGATACGTATCGGCACCCTTCGGGAGAAAAAATTCATAAATTTAAAAATATCCCGCCAGGAGGTAGAAAATTTTTATAACAGCTATCGGGATAGTCTGCCCGGTGTGAAGGCCAGTGTTGAAATTAGTCATATACTTATGCAGATTACTCCCAGTGGACCAAGTGTGCAGGAGGCACTTGAAAAAATACAAATGCTGCATGAGCGCCTGAATAATGGGGAAGAATTCGGATCTCTGGCCAGACAGTTTTCAGAAGATCCGGGTTCAGCTGCCAATGGCGGTATATTAGGTTTTGTTTCCCGCGGAACTCTGGTTAAAGAGTTCGAGGAGGTCGCCTTTTCCCTGCAAAAAGATGAAATCTCGGATGTTGTGCAGACACAATTCGGATTTCATATCATTCAACTGCTGGAACGCCAGGGGGAACGGATAAATGTCCGACATATACTCATCCAATTACAGCCTACTGCTGCCGATGAACAGCGGGTTATCGAAAAACTTCACCAAATACGGAACACTATTTTAGCCGGGGACAGTACTTTTGATGATATGGCCATTAAATACTCTGATGACCCCAATGCGGCAACAGACAAAGGACATTTAGGTGTATTCGAAGAAGGGGGATTTCAGATTGCCGAATTTGAAAATGCAATCAAAGGTATAAATCAAGGTGATATTAGTGAACCATTTAAAACCGACTTCGGATATCATATAGTTAGACTGGATGCACACAACGATGCTCGCCAGTTCTCTCTGGATGAGGATTGGGAGCAAATCGAACAGTGGGCATTACAGAGTAAACGGGAAAAAGAATTCACAGAATGGCTGGCAGAGCTCAGACAAGAGATCCCCGTAGTGATAAAAGTTGAACTCTAAAAAATTACCTTAAATCGTTATCTTATCCTGTGAAAAAAAAGAAACCAAACCGCCAAGAGATCATCAAAGAATGGCTTGATCTTTATCCCATACGACAGTATCAGTTTGAAACATCTCAAGATGGCGGGATTACCGTTCTGGTGCCACATCCGGAAAACTGGCTAACAAAAAAGATTTTACCCAAACCCCAAAAACCTGCCCAGCAAATACATCTCGATGAGCTTGGATCATTTGTATGGAATCTCTGTGACGGTAAATATTCGGTCCGGGAAATATGCGAAATTTTGCAGAAAAAATTCAAAGAGCGAGCCGATTCAGCTCATGAAAGAACAGTGCTTTTTGTGCAACAAATGTATCAACAAGATTTTATCAAAGTCTATTCACGCACCTCCGCCAATAGCTCCAAAAAATAATTTACAGGAAATAGTTCAAGGCGAAGAAAAATATCAACGGATCCTGATTTTTTTGTTGGGATCCTGCTTTTTCACCCATACTAAAAATTTTATCACTTCCGGGTGGTCCTTAATCTTTAGTAAATCGTAATAACCCGCCTCTAATTCTCTGTTAGTAAAAATCCGATGGATCATTCCATG
>CBDUVK010000003.1:0-39465 GCA_965370645.1 uncultured bacterium | reverse complement strand
TTAAGAAGGATGATAAAAATGGTAATGGGTGAAATAAATCGGATGAGAAATCCCCAGAGTGGGGCCCATTTTGTAAAACCGGGATTACCAATCGCCAGTTCTTTTGACGCATGCTTAGCTCCCCAAACCCAACCTACGAAAATGGAAAGCAGGAATGCTCCGAATGCAAGCGAAAGGTTACCCCATAAAAAATCCATCAATGAGAGGAAATCCATACCTCCCGCGATAGGCTTGCTTAACCAACTCACCGCCCCTTGTGAGAGAGCAGAAGGCAGTCCCAGAACAAAGACCGTTATCCCAACCACCCAGACAGCTACTTTCCTGGCGATCTTCTTCTCATCAACCAGAAAAGAAGTGGGAACCTCCAGCAGTGAGATGGTAGACGTCAGGGCCGCAATGGAAAGTAAAATAAAGAAGACCACCCCGACCACAATCCCAAAGGGCATATTCTTAAAAATAGCGGGAAAAACATTAAAAACCAATCCAGGTCCGGCTGCAGGATCCTGATTCATAGCAAACAGGGCCGGGAATATTATCAGTCCGCTCATGATAGCAATTCCGGTATCTGCCAGTGCAACGTAAATTCCGGAAGAGATCAGATTATCCTTCTTGGAAATATAGCTTCCGTAGGTCACCATGAGGCCCATTCCTAAACTCATAGAAAAAAATGCCTGACCCAATGCAGCCAGAATTACCTTGCCATTAATTTTACTGAAATCAGGTTTCAGGTAGAATGATAATCCTTTACCAGACCCGGGAAGTAAATTTGAATACACGATGAGAACGATCAAAAGTATCAATAAAACCGGCATCAGAATTTTGGTCCACTTTTCTATTCCCCCCTGAATACCCCCATATACCACTGCGATAGTCAATACCATAAACAGAAAAAATAAAAGAACCACCAGGTAAGGATTCGCGACAAAATCACCAAAACTTAATTCATTCGGGATCATCATTTTAAATATATATCCAAATGTCCAGCCGGCAATAACTGCATAGTAGGAAAGAATAAATAAACCGGTAATAATACCCAGACCGCCTACCCAAATCCAGGCGCTTTTAGGCTTAAGTGAAGAGATAGCTCCCACCGGGTTTTTTTGAATTGCCCGGCCCAACGCAAGTTCTGCATAGAGGTACGGTAACCCAATGACTAACACACAGAGCAGATAAACAAAGACAAATGCTGCACCGCCATTCACACCGGTTACATAAGGAAAACGCCAGATATTTCCCAAACCAATAGCAGATCCTGCTGCTGCAAAGATAAAACCAAGCTTGGAACTCCATTGACCGCGATCATTGGTATTCACTGTCATTCTCACCCTCCGAATATCAAATACATTTAGTGATAATTGCCCTAGCTCCGAAACCAATGACATGTCATTGCGAGCGCAGCGCCCGTCTGGCAAGGCGTACAGGTCGTCGCTATCACTCCTCGCAATGACTTCTACCTTAATTCTCTACATATTTCTTTAAATATCAATAAATTATGATAATTTGCTTCCGGCTAAATGAATAATCATAAAGCATTTTAATAAACAAGGTCAAATCTTAATTAATTGATATGTCATCTGGCAGTTCGTTCACATCATCTTCTTGGAAAGGAAAATGGGATTTCAATTTTTCTCCAATGAGGGTGATCCCCTCACAAAGTCCCCCGGAAAATTTGTTCTTCTTGAAATTTTCTGCCATCAATTCTGCAATATCTTCCCAGAAATTTTCCGGAACCACATCATTAATACCTTTATCTCCCAAAATGACAAATTGGTGATCAATCGTGGCTAAATAGATAAGTACACCATTCCTCTTTTCGGTCCGTTGCATTCTAATTTTCCGGAACACCTTGACCGCCCGTTCAAAAATTTTTCCTTTTGATTTTTTCTCCAGATGTAATCTGATTTCTCCGGATGTCTGTTTCTCTGCATTCCGGATAGCTTCCATGATATCTTTTTTTTCGATTTCAGAAAAAAAATTAGCCGGGTTATTAGACCTTATCGTGTTCATAATTTTTAAATTTAAGATTTAAATTTGTCCTACCAACTCCCTGTGGCACCCCCACCCCCAAAACTGCCACCACCGCCGCCAAAACCTCCTCCTCCGAAGCTGCCACCTCCAAAACCTCCACCTCTACCACCACCAACACCCCCCCACCAGAAGGGGCCGCTATTTCGGTATCCGCGGGAACTGACACTGGAAAATCTCCGACGTCTGAACAGAGAGAGAATGAAGATAAAGATGAAGATGATGAAGACATAGGGCAATCTAACTTTAGTTTCCTTGCCGGATCTCTTCTTCACCATCCCCTCGTACTTCCCGGCTGCTGCCTGCATCAATGCATTCACACCCTCAAAGACGCCTTGTTGATACTTACCTTCCTTAAAAAAGGGTGAAATAACATTCTGGGCAATTTGAATGGCAACCGCATCAGGTACAACATCTTCTAAACCATATCCCACTTCCACCCTTATCTTACGCTCATCAATAAAGATGGCCAAAATAATTCCATTATCACGACTCTTCTGACCAACCAGCCATTTTTCTGCCAGCCGGATGGTAAAATCTTCCACAGCATATCCCTGAGCATTTTGGAAGGTGGCAACAATCAACTGGTTTGAGGTTGTATCTTCATAAACATGAAGCATAGAATTCAGACGATTTTCTTCTCTTTCCGAAAGTAGACCTGCATAATCCGCAACCCATTGTTCGGGAGGATCAGGAAGATCCTGTGCATTTACAATAGTCAGGCTGAGAGGAGTGATGAGAAGCAGAAATAAACCGGCACTCAGAAATTTTTCAGGTAGAAGATTCATCAGATTAATATATTTTTGAAGTGAAAATATAAGGATAAAGTCCGGTAAGGGGAAAAGAAATTTTCGTTAGTGCTAATTTCCCACTAATACGAACTGCCCTGAGAAGGTTTGGTCTATCAAATAATAAAACAGGATCAGGCTTTTCCGTGACATTTTTTGTATTTCTTTCCACTCCCACAGGGACAAGGATCGTTCCGCCCTACTTTGGGCATATCCCGTTTGACAGGCTGACTCTTTTGACTACGTTGTTGACCGGCTTTTTGTATGTCCGTGAGATCCCTTTCGGGGGCAGCAGTTTCTTCACCACCCTGGTACCCCAGGTTGGTGGCATCATTGTGAACCAACATCAACCGTGGCGGTGCATAGCGATGTTCCCGGGGCGCTTCAACTATCTGAGTCCGCCACATCATCTCCAGCACTTTTTGATTGATCTTATCTAACATATCCACGAACATATGAAAGGCTTCCTGCTTGTATTCAATAAGAGGATCTTTCTGCCCATATGCCCGCAGACCGATACCTTCCTTTAACATATCCATCTGATGGAGATGGTCCTTCCAGTTTTCATCAACCACCCGTAACAAGATATATTTTTCGAAATCTCTGAGAAATTTCTCACCGAGCTTTTGTTCTTTAAGAGAATAGACTTTTTGGGCTTCAGCTTTTACATGCTCCCGAAAGTCCTGTTCATTCATCCCATAAAGTTGGTCGCCAAGAGATTGAATATCGACCAGCAACGTTCTTATCAATATTTCGCTCAATCCTTCAATATCCCAGTCTTCTGTCTGCTGTTTATCAGCAATATATTTTTCGAACTGGGCATCCAGGAACTCTTCCATAACTTCAAGGATTTCTTCTTTTACATTTTCCTGCAATAGCGCTTTACGCCGGCGCTCGTAAATAACCTCCCTCTGCTTATTCATCACATCATCATATTCCAGAAGGTGCTTACGAATGCTGAAATTCTGCCCCTCTACCCTTTTCTGTGCCTTTTCTATGGCCCGGGTCACCATCCGGTGAGTAATGGCCTCTCCCTCTTTCGCACCAAGGCGGTCCATGATATTGATCATGCGATCTGAGCCAAATAATCTCATAAGTTCATCTTCCAAACTGAGGAAGAACAGGCTACCACCCGGATCTCCCTGACGTCCTGAACGACCCCTAAGCTGCCGATCGATGCGCCGGGATTCATGCCTTTCCGTCCCCACAATCTGAAGGCCACAGGGCATATCTTTCTTACATGCCTCAACATCTACATCGGCGGGCACTTCGCGACCTTCTACATTTTTAAGATAACAGCCATCCTCACATTGAACGACGCCCTTCCCAAGCTTAATATCTGTTCCCCGACCGGCCATATTGGTTGCAATGGTTACTGACCCCTTTTGCCCCGCCTGTTTTATAATCTCTGCTTCCTGTTTATGGTATTTGGCGTTCAAAACATTATGAGGAATTCCACGTCTCTTTAACATTCGACCAAGTGTTTCGGAGACCTCTACAGAAATTGTACCTAATAGAATCGGTCTCCCCGCCTTATTCAAACGTTCAATTTCATCAATCACTGCGGCGTACTTCTCACGCTTTGTACGGTAAATAACATCGTTACTATCTATACGCCTGATAGGTCTATTGGTAGGAATCACCACAACATCCAATTTATAAATATCCCAGAATTCAGCTGCCTCAGTTTCGGCTGTTCCGGTCATCCCGGAAAGTTTATCGTACATCCGAAAATAATTTTGCAGCGTAATCGTTGCCAAAGTCTGAGTTTCACGCTCTATTTTTACATTTTCCTTCGCCTCCAGTGCCTGATGTAAACCATCGCTGTAGCGCCGGCCGTGCATAATCCTACCGGTAAACTCGTCAACAATCATCACCTTCCCATCCGTTACCACATAATCAACATCCTTTTCAAACAGTGAATAAGCTTTCAACAGCTGGGAGATATTATGAATTTTTTCATTCTTTTGAATATATTCATTCTGAATTTTATTCTTGCGTTCTACCTTCTCCATGGCATCAACAGATTCATCTCCTTCAATAGAAGAGAATATCTCCGGCAAATCAGGAAGGATAAATTCCTCCGGATTATTGGGTGACAGAAAATTGCGCCCTTTATCGGTTAAATCGATGACATGACTTTTTTCATCAATAGCATAGTACAGTTGCTCTGTAATTTCGTGCAACTTTTTATCCCGCATGAAATTGCTTTCCATATCGAAAACCATCTTGCGGATGCCCTGCTGCTGAAAAAGTTTGAGGAGTCGTCGATTTTTTGGAGAACCATGCTGAGAAATGAGTAATTTAACAGCCGCCTCTCCATCTTCATCTTTTTCAAATAATTTTTCTGCCTCTGCGATTAACGAATTGACATATCGGGTCTGTTCGCGAACCAGGCGGTCAACCAATGGACGTACCTCATCATAGGTATGTGTGGAAATATCCAGTGGACCGGAGATAATCAGGGGTGTTCGGGCTTCATCAATGAGTATATTGTCCACCTCATCTACGATCCCAAAATGATGACCTCTAACCTGGACGATGTCTTCCGGAGTGACCGCCATATTATCTCGCAGATAATCGAATCCAAACTCATTATTGGTTCCATAGGTGATATCACAGGAATATTCCTCCTGGCGTTTTTTACTATCCATTTGATTCAAGATAATTCCAACCGAGAGACCTAAAAATTTGTAAATCTCACCCATCCATTCGGCATCACGCTGAGCGAGATAATCATTTACAGTCACCAGATGAGAACTCTTTCCTTCCAGAGCATTGAGATAGAGTGGCATGGTTGCAACCAGGGTTTTACCTTCGCCAGTGGCCATTTCAGCTATTTTACCCTGGTGTAAAGCATAAGCGCCAATCAACTGTACATCGAAAGGGATCATGTCCCATTCCATTTCATGACCGGTCACGATCCAGCTTTTGCCAACCATTCGGCGGCAGGCATCTTTGACGACGGCAAAGGCCTCAGGAAGAATATCATCCATTGTTTCACCGGCAGCTAATCTTTCCCGAAACTCTTCGGTTTTCCCTTGGAGCTCTTCATCACTGAGACTTTTATAGGATTCGAAATGTTCATTAATGATATCGACAATAGGCCAGACTTTTTTTAATTCCCGTTCGTTCTTGCTTCCAAATAACTTGGAAATAAGGGTACTAATCATTTAAACCTCAGGTTGATTATCTTAAAAAAGCATGTTTAAAAACGGCAATACGCCAAAAAAGTTCATTCTAAGCACAAAATTAACATGATAGAAAAAATGAAGCAACCGGATATGTAAGAAGAAACATTAATGTCCGGCGAATAAACGCATGGCGAGGAAAGGGGGAAGTTGGTTTTCTAATATTTCATTGTAGGTTTCCTGAACCGAATATTCAAGCCGAATGAACTTCAATATCCCGGAAACTGTATCATAGATGGCAAAACAGAGACGGGGATCCCCATCGCGAGGTTGTCCCACACTACCAACATTAATGATATATTTGTTATTTTTATAGTCCAGCTCAATTTCTTCCTCGTACATTGGTTTATTTTCCGTACCAAATACGATGGGAATATGGGAATGTCCCACAAAACAGATATTCTGTTTGATCTGTTCTAAATATTGTCGCGCTTCGAATTCTGACAAAATGTAATGCCATTCTTCCGGATGTGAAGGCGTACTGTGCACGTAGAGAACTTCATTTTCATGATGTGAAAAGGTTAGACCTTCCAGGTAGGCCTTATTTTGGATTGTCAGGGTTCGTCGCGTCCAGTTAATTGCCTCACGGGCGTATTGGTTGAAATGATAGGTATCTGTTAAACCCAGGACCGCGTGGTCGTGATTTCCCATTAAACAAATTTGACAATTTTGATGAATAATTTCCACGCATTCGTTGGGACGTGGCCCGTAACCTACGATATCTCCCAGACAGACAATTTTATCGGGCTTAATTTCCTTGATATAGTTAATGGCTTGTTGTAATGCTGCAAGATTTGCATGTATATCTGAGATAACTACGATTTTCACTATGATTACCCTTAACCGATTTTATGAGGTTTCATTTTGGCAGGTGGCAAGCGGGCGATGAGACTTTTATTTAATTTATTTTCCTTCTCCAACATTTTAACCAGAGTATCCAGTATTCCGTTCACAAACCGGCTACTTTTGATACTGGTGAATTCTTTACTCAGGTCTACTGCTTCATTTAGGGTTACCTCAATGGGGATGTCAGGAAATTGCATTAATTCGCACAAGGCCATGCGAATTAATACCTTTTCCAGTAAAGGTACTCGTTTAATATTTCGATCAACAAGTCCACTGATAATTATGACATCCAGTTGATGCCGCTTTCGGTAGGTTTTATAAATGATTTCTTCACTAAAACCATCTAATTCATGGCTAAGGGTGTCGGCTACACGATGGGTAACTTCTCGGACATCTTCCCTTAAAAACTCATTACAAAATAATACCTGAAGCGCAAATCTGCGCGCCTGTCTCCGGGACAAAATTTGATCTCCATCCTTGTGATCAAACGGTTCAATGTATTCTTTATCCATATTAAACATTGCGATAATATCTCTCGTGTTTCAAATCAAATATGATTGCTTCCTTTTTTTTGTAAACTTGCCTCATCGTAGTAACCATTTTTACCTATCTATGTACAGGTCTATTTTAACAATTTTTTATTCCCTAAAAAAGCACTTTTAAGATGGATAAATTTCTTAATCTTCAAAAATCTACAAATTCCACTGCTATACATTGCATAATTACCCAGGCTGATATCTCTTTAAATATCCGACAAGGATATTTTACCAGAGCATTTCAATCAATACTGCCACCGCTTCTCCTCCGCCGATGCACAGAGATGCAATACCCTTTTTCTTTTGAGTTCGTTTCAAGTTAAACAGCAACGTGGTTAGAATCCTTGCACCACTTGCACCAATGGGATGTCCCAGTGCAACAGCCCCACCGGCAATATTTACTTTCTCCGCATCCAATCCCAATAATTGGTTTACTGCCAAACTAACCACTGCAAATGCTTCATTAATCTCAAATAAATCAATATCTGTATGGGACAGACCAGTCTTATTTAGCAACTGGCCAATCGCATCAGCCGGGGCAGTTGTAAACCACTCCGGATCTTTGGCGGCAGTCGAGTAAGAGATAATTTTTGCCATAGGGGTTAACCCGAGTTCTTCAGCTTTCTTACGGGACATGATCAATACAGCCGCAGCACCATCATTAATTTTAGATGCATTTGCTGCCGTTACGGTACCATCCTTCTCAAATGCCGGTCTCAATGACCTGATTTTATCAAATTTGACTTTTTTGGGCTCTTCATCTTCCTGTACTATCAATTCTTCTTTTTTACTCTTGACAGGCACCGGTATTATTTCTTCCTTGAACCAACCCTTCTCCTGGGCTTTTAGGGCCCTCTGATAGCTTAAAAGAGCAAATTCATCCTGTGATTCCCTGGGTATTTTACATTCACGTGCACACATCTCAGCAGCATTTCCCATATGAAAATCATTATATATATCCCACAATCCATCATGAATCATACCATCCAGCACTTCACTGTGCCCCATTCGTAACCCAAACCGTGCTTTCGGCAGGTAATAGGGAACATTTGACATGCTCTCCATGCCACCGGCAACAACTATATCAGCATCACCGAGAGCAATCGCCTGAGCTGCCAACATCACCGCTTTTAAGCCTGAACCACATACTTTGTTAATTGTCATGCAACCGACAGATGTCGGTAAACCCGCATAAATGGCAGCCTGTCTGGCCGGAGCCTGACCTTCACCGGCAGATAAAACATTACCCATTATTACCTCATCTACCTGATCTGGTTTCACTCCGGATCTATCGATTACCTCCTTAATCACAATACTGCCAAGTCGGGGAGCAGCTATAGAAGCCAGCATTCCATTAAATGCGCCAATTGGTGTCCGCACCGCATTTACAATGACAACCTCATTCACATTAGTCATCCTTATGCTCCGAGTTTTTATTATTGCGGTGATCATAAGCATTGATGATATCACGCACCAATCGATGGCGGACAACATCAGAACGGTTCATATATACAAACTCAATGCCCTGAATACCAGACAGAACATCCTGAATTTCGATCAAACCCGACTGAGAGGATGATGGCAGGTCTACCTGAGTAATATCACCATTGATTATGGCACGGGAGTTAACTCCCAAACGTGTAAGGCACATTTTCATTTGCATGGATGTGGAATTCTGAGCCTCATCCAGGATGACGAATGCATTATTCAAAGTTCGACCTCGCATGTATGCCAGGGGGATGACTTCGATAATCCGCTGTTCCATATATTTTTTCAACAATTCTTTTGGGAGCATATCCTCCAAAGCATCATAGAGGGGCCGCAAATAGGGATCTATTTTTTCCTTATAATCTCCCGGTAAAAATCCGAGACTCTCGCCTGCTTCTACAGCAGGTCTGGCCAAAACTATACGATCGACCTCTTTATTTTTCAGGCTGTTCACAGATAACGCCACTGCCAGATATGTTTTACCTGTCCCGGCCGGCCCGATAACCACCACGATATCATGTTCGCGAGTCATATCCACAATACGCTTCTGACCCTGAGTTCGTGGTTTAATAAAGCCTCTCTGGGTAAACAAGATTACCTCTTCCAGATCCTTACTGGTATGGGTAGTCCGGGCACTTTTCTCTCCCGGAATTATGCCGGAATTTGCCCGGGCAATATTGATTACCGTTTCCACATCATGTTCTTCCAATGTACTATTCTTATTGGCAATAAATATAAGTTCACTCAATACATCTTCCACCGTTTTGACAGCTGCAGAGGGGCCTTTAATTTTAATCTGATTACCTCGTGCGACGATTTGAACAGAGAAATTTTTTTCGATTAGTTTTAGATTGACATCTCCAATTCCATAAAGCAGAATCGGATCAATTTTGTCCACCATGAATACTTTTTGTTCTTCATTGACTTCAATAGACATAGAATTTACCTATTACCTCCATAAAACTTAGGGTGATTGTTATTTTGGACAATAATGCTGAAAGTTAGATAATTTTTAAAAATATTACAAATAAAAAGGCTCTTAGCAATGCTAAGAGCCTGGAGTAAACTTATAAGAATGAAAATATCAACTGAGATTATCTCGGTACTTTAAGGACTGTGTGGGGATAAACGAGGTTAGGATCCACGATGACAGATTTGTTGGCCTCATATAATTTCTGCCATTGGAACGGATTTCCATATACATTGCCATATCCGGCAATCTTGGACAGGAACTCGCCTCTTTCCACCCAGTGCTCATTGGGTCCAGCCATTCTCGGGATACGGAAAACTTGCGCCGGATAAATGAGATTAGGATCTTTGATTTGATCCCTGTTGTAGGAATAAATTGCATACCATCTGTATGCATCTCCATAGACTTCAGTTTTATTAGAGATCTTCCACAGATAATCACCGCGTTGAACCTCATACATGCCAGCGGCAGCAGGTTGACCCTTCTCTTTTGCCTGTGCAACGAGATTTTCAATCCGGCTAATATATCCCTGAGATTCGGTGGTCAGACTTTTCTTGTCCTTTTTCAGTTCCGCCAATCTCTCTTCAAAACCGGTTAATTCACCCATCCGGGTGTAGATGTCTTCCGGGGAAAGAGCCACAAAGCCACTGAGTTCATTTTCCAGAGCTTGCAGGCTCGCCATGTAAGCTTCATACCCTGCTTTATCAGTCCCCAATAGTGCATAAATTTCATTCCAGGTATCTTCAATCTGCTTTTCAGTAGCTGCAATTTCTTCATTCAATTGAGCAATCTGAGCTTCTTCTTCAGCAATTTTAGCTTTATTATCTGCTTCGCATTTCTGCCACTTAGCCAATTCTGCCTTATACTCATCCATTTTCATTTCTTTATAATCATAAGAATAATCCTGAGCGAAGAGACTCAGACTGAAAATGCAAATAATCAACAGTACGGATATTAGATAAAATCTTTTCATTTTTTCCTCCTCACCTTATTAATTTTCGTTCCAGTTGGCTAAACCCTGCTCAACGTGCGCTTTTTCTTTCTGAGTCTTATCCAGTTCAGCTTTCTTTGCTTGAAGTTGACTTTCCAGACTACCTCTTTCCCTCTGTACTTCATTCAACTTCTGCTCCGCAGCTAAACACGCGCTTCTCGCCTCTTCCATGGCACGAATTTGTTCTTCATTGGGATGTCGGCTGCAACCAGTAGCTGTAAGCAGGGACAAGGAGAAAATGGCAACTAAACCAAAACTGAGTAACTTTTTAATTTTCGACATACATGCCTCCTATCGTTAGAGAATTTAAACTGTGTAATAATAACAAAAATAAAAATTTTTGTCAAGCACTATTTGTATGTTTTTTCATGTATTTCAAGCACCAAGAAACCTTGCAATTCCATTCCGAATGCATTTATAGCTGACACGATTAACATGGGGATTCTTAATCGTGTATTTAGTTCATTAAATTAATCACTTAAATAAAAAAAACAAATTAATTAAAAAAAATAATCCGTATAAGTATTGGTATCGGCACTTATAATAAAATCTTAACAATAAATCCGTGAAATTTTATACAAACTATTTTTTCGCGGAGTTTGCAATTATTAGCCCTAATTCCTTTAACTGTTTTTCACTTACAGCTGTTGGGGCATTTTCCATCAAGGCCAGAGCACTACTGGTTTTAGGGAAAGCAATGACATCCCGGATAGCATTTGCATTCACCAGAAGCATCGCTATTCGATCGAAACCAAATGCAATTCCCCCATGGGGTGGTGCACCATATTCCAGGGCTTCCAGCAAAAAACCGAATTTGTCACGAGCCTCATCCGGAGAAATATTTAAAGCAGCAAACATTCTTTCCTGGACCTCCTTCTGGTGGATACGAATGCTACCACCGGCAATCTCATAACCATTCCACACTAGATCATAAGCGCGGGCCTGTACCGCTTCCGGCTCACTTTCTAACCGATCTAAATCTTGTATGTCGGGAGACGTGAAGGGATGGTGCCTCGCCATGAATCTTTGTTCCTGCTCGTCGAATTCCAGAAGAGGAAAATTAACTGTCCAGGACAATACATTCGCTTTAGTATCGATAAGGCCGGTATCTTCGGCCAATTTTTCTCTTAAATGACCCAGCAATGTCTGAGCCTTCTCAACGGTAGAATCAGCAATAATAAATATCATTGCTTCTTTGCTGGACTTAAAACGATTTAACAACCTCACCTTTTCATCCGCTGCCAGGAATTTGCTGATACCGCCATCCAAATCTCGCTCAGTTTTTTTAAAGTGCGCTATTCCGGCACCGCCAAGGCTTTTAATGTAATCGTTTAGTATATCCAGTTGTTTGCGGCTGTAATTTGCTGCTTGCGGAAGGATCAATGCGCCAATGAATCCATTACCTCTGCTGATATTGCGAAAGACATTAAAACCGGAATCTTTAAATTCATCTGTAAGGTTTTGAATTTTTAAATCGTAACGGAGGTCCGGTTTATCACTGCCATAATTTTCCATAGCCTGCTGGTAGCTAAAGCGTGGAAAGGGTGTTTTGATTTTTGTCTTTAGGAGCTTTTCAAATACCACTTTCATATATTCTTCCATGATGTAATAAATGTCCTCTTCATCGACAAAAGACATCTCCACATCCACCTGAGTAAACTCAGGTTGACGATCTTTTCTAAAATCTTCATCCCGATAACATTTTACAATTTGAAAATAACGATCGAATCCGGAGATCATCAGAATCTGTTTGTAGGTTTGCGGAGATTGGGGCATAGCATAAAATTTTCCGGGATGAATCCGGGATGGAACCAGAAAATCTCTGGCTCCCTCAGGTGTACTTTTGGTAAGAACAGGCGTTTCAATTTCGACAAAATTTAAATCTGAAAAATACTTGCGGGTTAATTGGGCCAATTCATGCCGCAAAATCAAATTTCCCTGGAGTGATCTTCTGCGCAGATCAAGAAAACGATATTTCAGGCGTAATTCTTCTGATTTTTCGGCATAATCTTTAAGTTCAAAGGGCAAGGGTTTACAACTGTTTAAGAGTTTTAGTTCCGAACAGACAATCTCAATTTTACCTGTTTTCATATCCGGATTGATCGCTTCCGGAGGTCTTTTCCGCACCCGGCCCTTAACGGCAATAACATATTCCGAGCGTAGTTTTTTTGCGGATTGATACATTTCAGAGGAGAATTCCGGATCGAATAAAATTTGAGTTATACCATAACGATCGCGCAGACTTATAAACAATATACCGCCAAGATCCCGCCAATTATCTACCCATCCATTCAGGATAACCTCTTTTTCTATATGCTTTGAGGTAAGCTCCCCACAGGTGTGTGTTCTTTTTAAGATCAAAAAATATTCCTTAATAATTGAGCGAAAAATTTACGGAGAGCATCTAGGATAAACAAGCATTAAGAAAAACCTGATAACAAAAACCGCAATGTCTGGCCATTGCGGTTTTCAGGCTTAAAATGAAATTTTCATTTACTTGTTTGAGGATTATTATCCAAAAATAAATTTGGTTCGAATTGTGACAATCCCACCAGCACCTGTTTGTCTGGGAAATGACCATCTTCTAATGGATTTAATAATACATTTTTCAACTTTACTGTTATTCATGGAAGAACTCAGAATTTTGACGGCACCCACTTTGCCATTGGGTAATATATCAAAGCTTAAGAAAATATCGCCACGCAGATTGGGATTTAATTTAAGCTGAGATTGATAACAATATTCAACTGATGCCTTATTTTGATTAATGATAGCATCAATAACCTCGGGATTACGCTGGGAACTTCCGGCTCCAGATCCGGAGACCTGAGTCTCTTGTGCCAGTTTAATCGAACCTCTCCTGGCTACCGAAGCACCTCCGGCCACACCGGTCCCGCTAATGAGCTCATCGATACCTGTTTCTCCAATTTCTCCGCCAAATCCGCCACCTTTCGCAATCCGACTTCGCTGACCACGGCCTGTGGCAGCTTGCAGTGCCGCTGTACCGGCAACCAATTCACCAGCATTAGCCAGACCGGATCCAACTCCCCCGGCATCTCCCAGAATGTCGGTATAACCCAGGGAACCTGATCCGCCCGCTCCTGAGGCCGTGAGAGCAGCTAAAACTCCATAACCTGCTGCCTCCTGCTCCATTCGACTTCGCTGGGCTCTTCGCGCACCCACACCGGCTCTTTGGCGCTGTACGCGATCCGAAGAAGATTCTCCAACCAAACGTTGTGCCCGTTCGCTGATCTCTTCTTCTTCACCTCCACCACCAGCCTCTTCGGTAGTCCCACGGTAACCTTCATCAGCTTCATCCTCAGTCGAAGCTCCCTCAGGTACGATAATTTCAGCATAGAGATTTTGGAGATACCTCTGCTTCATTCTTTCTTTCGCTTGATCGGATAACTGCCAGTCACGGGTACTCATAAAAAAGGTGAAAGCATACAGAACAACCCAGGTAATTATCAGAATTGTGTAAAATCTTTTATCAAATAAATCCCATAATCCTTTTTCAAATTCTCTTGGGAATCCTGCTAATCTAAATCCATGAGGACTACCACCTCGCGGAAATGCATTCGGATTTCTTGAATTTTCTGCCATAATCTACATCCTTTTCTCCTAAATACAAATAGGACCTACCCTTAAATCTTTTCTTGATAGGTTAATAATCTGAGCTTATTAAACTCTGATTGTCCACAGGTATATAGCACTTTTACAAGCACTTGGAAGGGTGTATTTTCATCCGCCTGAACAATAACCTCATTATTAAATGGTTTTCCATATCGGACTTCATCTTCCTGAGCTTCCTTTGCAAGCAGAGAAAGCCGGGCATAAAGAGGGCGAATAAGATTTTCATCCTGCGGCAGATCTTTTAATTCTATCACAATTTCAGAACCAACCAGGATGGAATGACGAGTTACCGATATACTCAACTCTTTTTTAGGTTGTTCATTGCTTGCTGAAAAGGGAAGTTTTAGGTCTTCCGAGGGCGTTAGAATTTGACCAGTTGTTGAAAAGGTTTTCAACAAAAACAGAAGGATGATGGTCATCATGTCCATCATGGAATTCAAGTTAAGTTCATCCTTACCAAGACTTAGATGTTTTTTCCGACGGGAGGGGACAAAAGCCATGATGAATCCCTTTCTATAGCGTTAGAGTATTACTTGTCCAATAATAATTTGTGAAAAAAGTTCCTGCAGATTCCCGTCCTGATCAAAATAGGTCGTGATATTATCCATGGTCTTAATGATAAATTTATATGGAATATCCGCTTCAGCCGTTAAAATGATAGAATTTTTATCACTGAAATCCGTGGTGAGAACTTTTTCCCTGATTTCTATTAATTTTGCTTGCATAGCTTCATAATTCAGCCCACCTCGCTCATTCAGCGGTATGGTGGGAGGAGCATTCTCATCTCTCTGTTGTTTCTCCTCTTCCAGGAATCCCCGGGAAGAGCCGATATAAAATCCCTGTCGAGACACAATAATATTCAAACCCAGTCGTTTCTCAATTTCCATAGGTTTATCCAGTTCTCCGCTTCCTGCGCCAGCTGACTTAGGTGGCAGATTGAGTTGTTTGATGGATAGCTTCGTCCACACCGAACCTGCTAGCAGTAATGGGATTAACACAACCATCAGATTCATCACAGGGCGAATATCGAGCTTCATCTCTTCAAGTTTTCGTGTCCTACGTAAAGATGGTTTATACGCCATGGTTTAAAATCCTTCTTTAAATTTAGCGATTACCGGTAATCATATTGATTAGTTTGACCAGATGTTCATCCATCTCATCAATGATCTGTGTAGTTTTATTCTGTAAAACATTATAAATAATCAGAGTTGGCACGGCAACGGCCAGACCAAAGATGGTGGTATTCATCGCAATTGAGATACCCTGCGCCAAAAGACGGGGTTTATCTGCTTCGGGAATTTCTGTACCTCCCACAGCTTCGAAGGCGATGATCAGACCATAAATAGTTCCCATAAGACCGGTAAGCGTCGCCACATTGGCCAACATAGATAAATAGTTTGTTCTCTTTTGAAGACGCGGAATGACTTCCAATGTACCCTCATCCACTGCATTTTGTATGGAACGAAAATCCAGGGTTTCGCTTTCAGCGACCTTTTTTAAGCCAGCTAGAACAACATATGGCAATGCTTTTTGTCTGCCTTGTTCCGCTAGGCTGATCGCACGTTTTATATTTCCACTGGTCACTAATTTTCTAATTTCCAGCATAAATTTGTCCGCATTAACATTTGAACGAACCAAAATGTAATAGGTTCTTTCAATAGCAATGGCCAGGGCGATGATGAGCATGATCAGGATGATCCACATAAAAATAAAACCAGACGAAGCCGTGCTGAAAGTCTCAAAAAAACTCTTCCAGAAAGAGATTGAGGAACCCATAATAAAAATCCTCCTTAAATTTACGTTTTAAGCGAATTAAATTTCTAAAATTAAAATCTTTTCTTTTTTAATAATGATTCAATATTCTCAATTGGTTTTACCTTTCCGCTGGTAATCGGCTCGTACCTAATCTCCTCTGCCTGGGGTGATAATTCCACAGAAAAAGATTTTTCTGCGGATAGTTGTTTGAAATCCGGATTAATTCTTTTATCAAACATCCGTACCTGCGGTAGTTCCATTCTGGCAGAAAAAGTATAAGTCTTGCCCATTTGAGTCAAATCAATCACCGTGGGTTGATCCTGACCGGTTTGAGCCGGGTTTGCCTCTTCCTGAGAATATACTGAATACGTCAGGAGCACACACATCATCAATATTAATGAGACGATTTTCATCAAACTAAGCCCTCAAATTATTGCTCTAATATTCTATTTTTATTAAGGATAACAATAGTTCTTAAGCGATTTTCATCAACATTCTCAGCAGCCTTACGCCGGATGCGATCTGCAGCGGCAGTAATTTCTACAGGTAACATCTCCAAATGCATATAGAAGCGCAGGCCGTGATGTGGGACACCATTATAATCTGTCACATCAATTGCAATGATATTATCCCCGGTTTTCAAAAAATCAGATATCTCAATATAATCAACACGATCAACAGTTTCAAATATTTTTGTATCGTCTCCCTTAATATATTCCCCATTCAAGTAGAAATGATATTCATTATCAGCACTCAACAAAGCCCAACCGTTGATGACCCGGTCAGAAAGATTAAATGCTCTTCTAAAATAAGCAGTCACGGTATCCAAAGTTGTTACAACACCTGGTCTCACTCCCCCTTCAGTAAGCATCGTACCCGGTTCTCTTAACATCTCCTCCGGAATCTCCTTTTCCTCCAGATCCAATGATCGCGGTCGGGGCATGGAATCCAACTGTGCAGTGGTATCAGGCGGAGGCAATACGTTTAATGAATTTTCAAGCGGAACGGAGAGTGAGTCCGTAAATGTAGATTCAGTATAGAGCCAAATCGATAATGGTTGGGTTTCCAGGGAGTCAAAACCCGGAAAAATCATGGTCCCAGGCAATGCAACGACCGAGATATCTTTCCATTCCGAGGCTTGGAAATCTGTATTGATCCAATCCAGATCATAAATAGCTGATCCCTGCCAGGCATCGTCAGATAAAACAACCATGACTTCTTTGGGGAAATCACCAAGATAGTCTGCGGGATTAATTTCTACCAGCCGGGCCAGAATCAGATTAGTCCACACATTCTCAATTTCAAATTGTTTACTACTCTGATAGGCTTTTTCCAATTCAGTCTCCGCATACTGAGTGAGGAAACTTTCCTGGTCGTAAAGATAGACGATTCCGAGTTGATACTTGGGATCCCCGGTTGTATCTGCAATATTCTCATATCTTTCAATTTGCGTCGCTACTTTGGCAGCAAGATCAAGCATGGTCGAACCCGATTCATAGCCCAGGTTGAACAATCTGTCCTGGGTTGTGAGTACCGCATCGTTATTAATATTATTGTCGATTGCAAACTGCAAGGTATTATTATATTGGATTAGTGCCACGGAAATAAATTCATTCATGTAATCGATGACGCTCATAAGTTGATCATTGTAATCCAGTGAATTCATGCCATACGGAGTGGTTGCCTGTTCTCCTCCCTCAACCAGTTTATAAAGGGTCGGTAATTGGGAATTATACACATCAACCGCACTAGAAAACAGTTTTCCATATTCATCTGCCAACACGTTACTGGTCAGTAATATCTTTCTTTCGGATTCAGTTACATACTTATTTTCTAATCCTAAATCCTTGGAAATATTTATATTCTTAAGATGTGATGTCAATGTGACATTGACCGCAGGAGCCACAGCTCTCTCCAACAACAGTTTTTTCCAGGACAGTAAGACTAAACCGCGAGCCGGGTTTTGTTGCCGCAGGTAGGCTCCAATAAATTCCGAGGAACGTTCGGCCACAGTATATAAGATAGAGGAAACTTTAACTTGAGACTTTAAGTACCATTTGAGGGCGATATCCCGGGTGCTGTCTTCAAAGGCTACTTTACGGATTGTCTCAGCTGAGTCCTCCAGGGCTGAAGTCGTTTCAGGTTCTACCTCAGTGGTATCGAAAATTGAAACATCTAATTTCTCAGCATAAACAGGAACATTAATAATCACATTTTTATATTCTTCCACAGCTTTGTCATAGGCTGGCACGGATGCCTTGAAGACCCTGTCACGCTCCACAAGTCTTCTTTCGGCAGTCAGGTTGGGAGATAGTGTCTGTTCAGCGACGGCGTTCGCCATTTCCTCATAAGCTTCCGCTACCTTATACATGGCTTCAAATCCCTTGATCGAACCCATTTTAATTACCGTGGTAAACGCCTTGATCACCGATCTCAACTTATTTTGTTTTTGCTGGAGTTGGGCCCGCAGATTCGATTCGGGATATGAAAGAGTAATCTGCTTAAATTCGATATACTCAATCTCTCCCAGCAGGAAATGAGATTCCGAAGCATACAGGAGGTTTGGATCCCGTCCGGTTCGGGCAAATTGATCACTCCGGGATATTGCTTTTCGAAATTCCTGTTTTGCCAGAGCGAACTGTTGATTTTCAAAATAATATTCACCTCGTCTGAAATAAGCTTCAATGGTACGAGGATCATCCGGATAACGCACAGCAAATTCATCATAAATCTTATTTGCGTTGCTGAGATCATCCAGCTTTAAATAGTACCTGGCATTTTCGAAGAGAAGGTCTTTGGAATCAGGATTATCCGGATAGCGATTTATATATTTATTATTCACTCTGATTGCATGCGACCAGGCACTGGCTCGTGCAAAGAAAAGACTGGAGTTATAAAGAGCCGCTTCTGCATCCTGGTGTTCCGGATATAGATTGTATATTCTTTCGTAGGAAGAACCCACACCCTCAAAATCTTCCATCTGTTTATAGGCATCGGCAATCTTTCCAAGGGCAATGAGCCGATATTCAGATTTCTCATAATTTACCACCAGGGTATCATATACATTAATAGCCTGTTTCCATTCGTTATTTTGTTCATAGTTTTTGGCACTATTGAACAAGGCTAAATCAACAATATCTTCATAATAACTTGCCTCGGTGTAAACTCTAAAAAATTCCCTGGCTGACTCGAGATATTGTTCTTCCTGTTCGAGTTTTTCAGCATTTTTATAAATGGATTCACCAATCCGGCGGCGTGCAATCTCCAGCTGGTCTTCTGGAATATCCGGAACCTCAATAATTTTTTTGGCCACAAATTCAGCATCGGTATATTTCCCGAGAAAGAAATAACTGTTCATTAAAGAGAGTAACCCGACACTTCGCTGCTGGGACTCCGGAAATTTGGTTACCATGGTTTTATAGTACTTACGTGCCAAATCGTATTGACGGTGCTGGTAATATAAAGCGCCCGCACTGGATAGATAGGTAGCAGTACGATCGTCTTCAGGGAAAAGTTTAATATAGTTGTCATAGGCCTCGCCTAAGAGTATTTCGTTCTCGCTCAGTTCTTCCGGAGGGATTTGGGCGATGTCGATTCCACCTATCTGAACTGTATCTCCTCCTGTTGTTTGCTGATCCACCAAAGTCTGTGCTACGACGATTGCATTGTTTGCAGCATCTTTTCGGTGAACCTCTTCAAGATAATCATTACTTACCCGGACATATTCTTCAAAAGCTCCGGGGAAATCCTGCAATTCAGTAT
Organism: uncultured bacterium; assembly: GCA_965370645.1. Taxonomy (GTDB): domain Bacteria; phylum Calditrichota; class Calditrichia; order RBG-13-44-9; family RBG-13-44-9; genus RQOF01. The sequence goes on along the minus strand of CBDUVK010000003.1, from coordinate 19,480 downwards.
CCAAGATATATGCCAATGACCAGTTTATCTCATAAGCATTTTCATGGGTGGGATAAGTTTCCAGGTACAGATTGGCCAGTCTGCCGAACTCCCGGAAAGCGTTTACTGAGTCTTGGCGAGTTAGGGCTGCTTCCTGAGCCTGATTCAGTTGGAAAATAAGATTTGAGCGAAGAGCTTCTTCTGAATAATTAGTGGCCTGATCCAAAATAAAAATGCGCTCGTCCAAATCCGATAACTCAATATTTGCATACCACTGTGTTTTGGGATTATATCGATTGTAAAGTTGCTCCCGTGCATTATAAGCAGATTGGATTTCCTGATCTTCTGCATAAACATCCCCAATTTTCTTCTGGATGAGGGGTGCATAGGAATAATTAGGGTAAACTCCAAGCAGTGTATTATAGGCTCTGATACTATTGTTATATTCAACAATACGGGCATACAGATCGCCCATGTCCTGAAAAATATCCACACCGAATGCAGGTTTGCCAAGATTTCCAATATAATTATTGGCCTTTTTAACACCATCTTCTGTATAGGATGTATCAACAAAACAGGCAGCGATATATTGCAGGGCTTCAGGTTTGATATTAGCTTTAATATATTTGCCTTCGGGATCTATTTCCTGAAATTTTTCGATGTCCTGGACAACCAATGTAAAATACAGAATCGATTCACTATAATGTTTGGGATCAGCACCAGCCAGGCGATAGTAACTCCAACCTAATTTATACAGTGCATCTGTATAACGGTCCGATTCCTTAAATTTGAGTACGTTTTTATATAATTGAGCGGCCTTGTATAAATTTCGGATGGTTTCTTCCCGGCCCTGTCCTAATTTTGGCTGAAAATAGAACTCAGCTAAATGCATATAGGCTTCCGGCACATAATCACTTTCCGGATATTTATCAATTAATTCCTGATAAACCTCCTGTGCTGCAACTTCCTCTCCCATATCTCCCAGGAGATAAGCCTTGTTGTAAAGGGCATCATCTACTAATTCCGATTCAGGAAATTCTGTGAGAATGATATCATAAATGGTAATCGCTTTATCATAATTCCTCCGGGGAAAAGTCGGGGCCAATGGTTCAACCTCCAATTTCCCATCCTGATAATCCTGCAGGCGCTTTTCATACTCGTCATATGCCTGGTTGTAGGTTTCCACCCGTGTGGCATACAGATCCGATTCCTCTTCGATATAATATTCTGCAATGCGGATTAAAATTTGATCCTGATTTTCAATATCGATTCTGGATTTTTGGAGAAAATCCTTACTCACCTCAATACCTTTTTGCTGCTCCAGGTTTTGCTCCTGTATGAGTGATTCACGGTAATTCTCCAAATATTCCTTAACTTTTAACAGTTCTTCAATATTGTAATTCTGAAGAACCGAATCAATCCTGGTACCTCCACTTTCCTGAGCATAGCCCGATTCAAGATTAAAAGCAGAATAAAAACCTATAACTGTAAACAGAAAAAACAAAAATATTTGAGGGAAAATTCTCTTTTTTGTAGAAATTATGACCATTTATTTCTCCTCAAATTCACTGGTTCGGGTGTCAAAATATGTTTCTCGAAAAGCCTGTTCTCTTTCGGCCCTTAAACGTTGACGCTCCTCTAAACGAGCCTTCATTGTCATAAATCTGATTTCCGCATCAATTTTCTTAAGTTGATCTTCAACTACTTCCCGCTTTTGGGATATTCTATCCATAATTGAATTATATACCGTAGAAACTTTAGACATTTGACCCTGCAACTTGTCCCTCTGTCCAAAATTCACATCAATAATTCCGACTGCACCAAATTCTCCCCATCGATCGAAATCTTCATAGGATTCTCCGGGTTCAAGTCCCATGGCAAAGGTAAATAGTTGATCGTAATTCTTGCGAATCTCAAATAAATGGCGCTCCTTCTGCTCCAGTGCAACCAACAGTTCATAGTTTTTCAAGAGTTTAGCTCTCTCAATTTCCACGTTCAATCTCTCAAGTTGAACATCGATCTGCACCATCTCCTCTTTGATATCCTGCTGCAATTCCTCATTTTTTTGTGCTTGAAAATCTGCAATCGCCACCTTTTTTGCAACCGGGTAGGCATTGATAAACAAGGCTCTTTGGATGTCCTCTTTAGAATATAAATCCAGGGATGATTTTATGCCATCCATAAGACCCTCAATTTTTTTGATCGCATATTCATTTTCTTGTCTTACTGCTATTTTTTTCAACTGATTTAACTCACTCAATTGATTCACCAAATCCGTAATTTCCGAGGAAACTCGTGCACCGATACCGCTTTTATCAGCAATCAATTCATCCCATGCTTTCCGATAATACTCTTCAGATACCCCGGCTGCCTCAATGTAGGCTTCACGATCGTCATTCCGTAAGGCATTTTCCTTCCTGGTAACCGCGTCCTGGTGAAGGCCTAACAAGCTATCTGTAAGAATCAGATTTTCTCTCAAGTCATTTCGTTCCATTTTGGATTTGTACACATCAGTATAAAAATCCTTGGCAAGCATTAAGTCATTTTCCGATTGATACATGTAACCCAGTAGACTCTCGGCCTCCATACGATACTCAGAACTGTAATAGTCTTGGAGAAGTTTAAAGGCATAAATTTTTGCCTGGGTAAAATCCCTCTGCAGCGGATCTGGCTGTCTCTCTTTTTCCATCATAAAATGAGACCACAACAAAATATTTAGAACTTTGTCGAATCGGCTGAATGTTTTGGGAACCAGTTCTGCATAATCGATTGATGCGAGGTAATCCCCTCTTTCATAGCTGATCTGGGACAATTTTAATAGAGAACGGTTGTTAAATTCTGGAGGTGTTTTTCGTGATATCGCCATAGATTCAAAGATATCGTAGGCAAGATCATAATTCTGACCAGCGGTGTAAACTGTTCCCACCAGATATTGGGCAAAAAAGTAGTATTCACTTTTCTCGGAAAATGAAAGCAATATTTCCACTGCACGGTTAAAATCTGTATTTTCATAATAGGAAAGGGCAACTACAAACTGAACATCATAATACTCTTCCTGAGTTGGGGAAGTCACATCCTGAAATGCAGAATAATATTTAATGACTTCATTGTACTCTTCCAACTTGTAGGATAACTGGATCAAACGGCTGTAGGTTCGGGAGAGATAAACAGAACCCGGATATTTTTGAAGAAACTCGGTGAAGATATCCCGGGTTTTAACAAATCGATTCAGAGCAAAATTACTTTCACCCCAATAGAAAAATACATCTTCAAAGTCACGCACCCCCGCATTCTGATAGGACATCACCAGGTCTTCCAGAAGCCGATCGGCCAGATCGTATTCTATATAGTTAAAACTTGAATATGCAAAGTGTAACTGTGTATTAAACATTCGGTTAACCTGCTCAATTGAACCCGATTTAATCAGTTTCGAGCGAGCAATTTTTACATCCAACAGTCTGGCGGTATACCTGTATGAGTCGTTTTTCTTCCATTCATCAAATAAGTTAAATATGGTTGGTGCCACATCCAGAGGAACAGTTTCAAGATCACCTACTTCGCCAAACGCATTTAACAATTGATCTTTACTTTTACTGATTTTGCGGTTCAAACTGGAAGGATCACTAAGTTGATCAAGTTTAATCATCTCTTCGGCAATATAGAGAAGCTGCAGGGCGTCCTCAAATACCTTCTTTTGCTTATAGTTAATTTCCCCCGACTGTAATGCCATCTTCATTCGTTCATCCAGTTCATCGATAAAGTTATCCAACTCGTGAATGCCAGAATTATGCAGTCGGGTCTGCAATTGCTGTAGCTCATTGATCTGATTTCTCAAATCATTGAAATATCTTTCAATCGCCTCCCGTCGATTGGTAATTCGATTTCCCATCTCATTGTTAACCAAACGCATAAGTGCAATCAGAAATCGTTCCTGGGGCAGGCTTTCGGAATAGTAACTCGTTAACATACTGGTGACATATTTAGTTAAAGCCACCTGATATTCTTCTTCAGAATAATAACGAAGGGAGGAAGCGGTATTTTCTGAATTCGAAGATTCTTGCGGAAAAACCGGGGATAAGAGGATCAGGAAGCTTATCATGAACACAGAAATAAATGAGAGACATTTCATTGTTAAGCGACCATTTTTAATTTTCGTCAATATACAAAATTTTTTTCATAAATCAAATGTTATTAAGTGGTTCATTTAACTTTATTTGCCATCTGAATACGGTTTAAAGCCCTCGCTAAAGCACTCTCTGCACGCATGACATCAATATCCACCGAATGCTTTTGTAAACGCTCCCGAGCACGGTTTGCGGCACTCTCAGCCCTACCGATGTCAATCTCGGTGGCCTTCTCGCAACTTTCCAACAGAAGAGATACATTATTCTTTAATACCTCCAGGAATCCTCCAGTCGTGGCATACAGTTCTAAATCCTGCTCCATTTCTAGTTTAACTTCTCCAATTTCAAGCTGCGCCATCAATGGTGCGTGATGACTTAAAACCTGGAAACTTCCCAAAACCCCGGGTGCTGTAACGCCTTTTATATTATCCAAAATCCACTTATTTTGGGGAGTTGTGATCGTTACCGATAAATTGTTCCCATTCATAACAATAAACCTATTATCGATTGAAAGATAAGTTACTTTAGTAAAAATAGATTTAACGATATAACATAAAAGGGGATAAATTGATTACTCTATCCCCTTTTATATTTACATCACTTCCGTGCGAATTTTAACCTATATTTTTAGCTTTTTCCATGACCTCCTCAATAGTTCCAACCATCCAAAATGCCTGTTCCGGTAATTCATCATGTTTTCCGTCAGTAATTTCTTTAAATCCGCGTATTGTCTCTTCCAGCGGTACATATTTGCCTTCAAAACCGGTAAATTGCTCCGCAACAAAAAACGGTTGAGACAGGAATCGTTGTATTCGCCGGGCTCTGGTTACCGTGATTTTATCTGCATCTGATAACTCATCCATACCCAAAATAGCAATAATATCCTGCAGATCCTTATATTTCTGCAATATTTCCTGAACAGTTTTAGCCACTGAATAGTGCTCTTCGCCAACCACTCGGGGATCCAGAATACGGGAAGTTGAATCAAGGGGATCAACGGCCGGATAAATACTCATTTCAGCAATCTGTCGGGAGAGAACTGTAGTCGCATCCAAATGGCCAAATGCCGTAGCAGGAGCCGGGTCGGTTAAGTCGTCTGCCGGAACATAAATTGCCTGCACTGAAGTAATCGATCCTTTTTTAGTACTGGTAATGCGCTCCTGCAATTCTCCCATCTCAGTAGCGAGTGTCGGTTGATACCCCACCGCCGAGGGCATTCTTCCCAACAGAGCCGATACTTCGGAGCCAGCCTGGGTGAACCGGAAAATGTTGTCAATGAACAAGAGAGTATCGCGACCTTCCACATCCCTGAAATATTCGGCAATGGTTAATCCGGTTAATCCCACTCTCTGGCGGGCTCCCGGCGGTTCATTCATCTGCCCGAAAACCATAGCGGTTTTACTTAAAACACCACTTTCCTTCATCTCTAAATAGAGGTCATTTCCTTCCCGGGTTCGTTCTCCTACCCCTGAAAATACCGAAATTCCACCATGTTCCGTGGCAATGTTACGGATCAATTCCTGAATCAGAACAGTTTTCCCAACACCGGCACCTCCAAACAGACCTGTTTTGCCACCCTTTGAATAGGGTTCCAGCAGGTCGACAACCTTGATGCCTGTTTCCAGGAGTTCAGTATCCGTGTTTAAATTTTCATATTCAGGTGGCGGGCGATGAATGGGATAGTGTTCCTTGGTTTTTACCGGACCTTGCTCATCAATCGGTTCACCAATAACGTTCATCAAACGTCCCAATACTTCCGGACCAACCGGTACCGTAATCGGTTGACCGGTATCCTGCGCCTCCATTCCCCGGGTGAGTCCGTCGGTTGAATCCATCGCCACACAACGGACCATGTTTTCGCCCAAATGTAGCTGAACTTCTAAGACAAGGGTTGATTGATCCTGACGTTTGATCTGAACAGCGTTATGTATTGCCGGTAATTTACCGTCAGCAAACTCAAGGTCTACTACAACGCCAATTATCTGTTTGATAGTACCTTTTGACATATCTATCAACTTCCTTAATTAATATTTATGCGAATTTTAGTGCTTCAGCACCGCCGACAATTTCAGAAATTTCCCTGGTGATATTCGCCTGACGGGCTTTATTGTAATGCAGCGTCAGATCTGAAATCAACTCACCGGCATTATCAGTAGCACTTTCCATGGCTGTCATTCGAGCCCCCTGCTCAGCCGTATTAGACTCCAGTAATATCCTCCAGCTTTGCAGATTGAGATGTTTGGGTAGCAGCGAATCCAGTAATATCATTTTATCCGGCTCAAAAATGTAATCAACACTCTTCATTTCACCACTGAACTCCTCAGTAGTCAGAGGCAGGTATTTTTCTACGATGATAGTCTGTTGAATCGCATTTTTAAACTCATTGTATACCACTTCAACCATATCTGTTTTTTGTTGCGAATACTGTTGCACCAAATAGGCAGTAATTTCCTGGGCCATCAGATATTCAAGTTGATTGAAAATATTGATATAGTGGTTTTCGATAGAATAATTTCTCTTTCGAAAAAAATCATAACCTTTTCTGCCAATACAGATTAAGGATACCTCTTTATCACGATGTTCGTTAATCTGAAGCAAGGTTCTTTTGATAATATTACTATTAAAGGATCCACAAAGACCTCTATCTGAGGTAACCACGACCAGGGTGATACGCTGCGGCGGACGAATAGCCAAGAGCGGATTTTCCACCGATTCCAGCTGAGTGATTAAATGACGGATCATCTCATCAATTTTATATGCATAGGGCCGGGCAGCAAAGATCTTCTCCTGTGCTTTACGGAGTTTGGCAGCGGCCACCATTTTCATAGCCCGTGTAATCTGCTGGGTGCTTGAAATACTGTTTATGCGCCTGCGAATTTCCCTGAGCGTCGCCATTATTTTTCTACTCTCCCGCCTTGAATAACTGAAGGAACTCTTCCGCAACCTTTTTCAGAGTTTCTTTAAGTTTATCAGACAATATCTTTTCTTTATTAATTGTCTGAAAGATATCGGGTTGTTTATTTTCAAGATATTCCAGAAATTCCACTTCAAACCTTCGGACATCCCTTACTGCAACCGTATCCAGAAGACCCTGAGTACCTGCATAAATAATCGCTATCTGTTTGGCCACATCCATTGGCAGGTATTGATCCTGCTTCAATAGCTCTACCAATCTCTGTCCCCGGGTAATCTGTGATTGGGTAGTTTTGTCCAGATCGGAACCAAATTTCACAAAGGCTTCTAATTCCCGATAATTGGCCAGCTCTAATCGCAAACTCCCCGCAACTTGTCGCATTGCTTTTATCTGGGCATTCCCGCCAACACGGCTCACAGAAATACCCGGATTTACAGCCGGGCGGACGCCCGAGTAAAACAGGTTGGGTTCAAGATAGATCTGTCCATCTGTAATCGAGATAACATTCGTCGGAATATAAGCAGAAACATCACCTGCCTGAGTCTCGATGATAGGGAATGCCGTTAACGAACCCCCACCTTCATCATCACTCATCTTTGCCGCTCTTTCCAGCAGGCGGGCATGTAAGTAGAAAATATCTCCGGGATAGGCTTCACGTCCCGGGGGACGTCTTAGCAGCAAAGAGACCTGACGATATGCCCAGGCATGTTTGCTCAGGTCATCATAAACGATCAGAGCATGCATTTTGTTATCGCGGAAATATTCTCCCATGGTAGCACCCGCATAGGGAGCTAAATACTGCAGCGGTGCCGGTTCACTGGCATCTGCAGAAACCACCACAGTATATTCCATGGCACCAGCTTCTTCCAGGGTCTTAACCACCTTAGCAACTGTGGATGCTTTTTGGCCTATCGCAACGTATATACAAAACACCTGTGAATCCGTTTCCTGGGTATATTTTTGATTAATAATGGCATCAATAGCAATCGCAGTTTTCCCAGTTTGGCGGTCTCCGATAATCAATTCTCGTTGACCGCGGCCGATGGGTATCATAGAATCTATCGCTTTAAGACCGGTTTGCAGGGGTTCTTTAACCGGTTGGCGGTAAATTACCCCCGGGGCTTTTTGCTCAACCGGAAGAAAATTGGAAATATTAATCTTGCCTTTTCCATCTTTTGGCTCCCCCAATGGAGTGACCACTCGACCCAGCATCTCTTTTCCGATGGGGACTTCCAGAATTCTCTTGGTGCGCCGGACTGTATCTCCTTCCTTGATGAGGAAATCTTCTCCGAAAAGAATGCAGCCAACATTATCTTCTTCCAGGTTTAACACAACTCCCATCACCTCATGGGGAAATTCCACCAATTCACTAGCCATCACTCCTGATAGTCCATACACCCTGGCAATTCCATCTCCGACCTGAAGGACGGTTCCAACATCGTAAACATCCGTTTCCTTCTCATAACTGGCCAGCTGTTTTTTAAGAATTGAAGAAATTTCATCGGGTTTTACTTCAACTGCCATCTATATGTCCTTTTAATTCTTTTCAATTCCAAACTTCATTTTCTGGTAATTAATTGTTCTCTCATCTTGGTCAGTTGATTCTTTACACTGGTATCGATTACCGTATCTTCCATACGGACGATAAATCCACCAATGAGTGATGAGTCAACCTGTTCATCAAAAAATACTTTTTTCCCGGTGAACCGATCTAAACGTTCTTTTAATTCTTTTTTTTGTACATCGGTAAATGGGTGAGCAGTTATCAATTGGCCTCTCACAATTCCTTTTGATTCATCAACAATTTTTAAGAAATAAAAAATTATCTCCGGCAAATAGTCTTCCCGATTTTTCTCAAGTAGAAGCGAAAGAAAGTTGAAGGTAACGGATTGAACCTCCTCTTTAAGCAATACTGTAAAAATTTTTAATTTTTCCGATGATTCAATCACCGGAGATTCTAATAACGAAGAAAAATCAGACGATTGTTGGTATAGATTCTGAATGGCGATCATTTCTTCAGCCACTCGCTCAACAATTTTTCTTTCCTGAGCCAATTCAAAAAGTGCTTTGGCATATCTTTTGGATACTTTTGATCCAATCAAATGTCTCTGAGATCCTTAATTTTTATCTAGGTTATCAAGTTCTTTTATATAGTTGTTAATCAATTCATGATGTTTTTTGGTATCTAAATTTTCTTGGATTAACCGGGAGGCGGCCTGAATGGCCAGATCTGCAACCTGCTTCTTAAGCTCAACTATGGCAGCATCTGTTTCTCTCTCAATATCAGTTCGTGCTCTTTCATGAAGCTTTTGTGTTTCAGACTTAGCTTTTTCAATCATCTCCTCTTTCATTTTTTCGGCCAAATCTTTATTCTTCTTCATCATTTTTTGAATTTCATCCTGAGCTTCGGTGAGTTTTTTATCATGTTCCTCAAGCAATTTCTCAGCTTCGGATTTCGCCAGTTCCGCCTTTTTGAGGGATTCACTAATACTTTTCTCTCTCTTATTTACAGCAGCAAGCAGAGGTTTCCAAGCAACCCGGGCTAAAATAAAAAATAAAGCAAAGAAAGTAATCCATGTCCAGATCATCATTCCTGGTTCTAATTGCAGCATATTTTTCCTTTTTGGTTTTAATTATTTTAAGCTTAATAGAAAGCAAATAACTAAGCCAAAGAAGGACAAACCTTCGATAAGAGCACAAGAAATAATCATTGATGTACGAATAGCATTCGCTGCTTCCGGCTGACGGGCAGTACCTTCCATGGCGGCACTTCCGATTCTACTTATTCCTATTCCGGCGGCAAGTGCAACAACTGCAGTTCCAAGTCCAGCTGCCAGATAAGCCATAGCAAGATCACTCATTATCTTCTCCTTCTTAAAAATGTTTTATTTTTTTTATAGTTTCATGTTTTGGTTGCATCTCCATAACAATAAATAGAGAAGACAACGTCATAAAATTAAATGTATGAACAAAAGCATCCAATATTTGCAATGTATTACTGTTTACAGAGAAAAATTTTACCATCAATAATATTTTTCTAAAAATTTATTAGTTTAACTTCTTGAACAGTTGTCACAACTTGAATAGTGCTTCAATAAATTTCATGTTTGCACCTTTCTCTTTCACAGCGATGATTGGGACATTGGTAGTCCTAATCAACTTTTCGGTTACGCTTCTTATTAAAACTGCCGAGGAGGTGCTTCTACCTCGAGCTCCTGTGGCAACAAGATCAATCTCCTCCCTTTTTATGGTATCTTGAATCCCTTTTACAGTGTTCTTATCAAACACGAATTGCGGAGTAACCGATACACCTTTTAAATCGAACTGCTTAATGAAATTCGAATAATTTTCTTCCGAATTCTTTCTCATGATGTCTGCAAATTGTTCCTCACTTTTTCCGGTTTTGTAATAACCTAACGGGAGACAATACACAATTAGGCAAATAATTTCAGGAATGCCTGCAGCAGCTGCAAATGCGATCCCCATTTCCATTGCATCGGCAGAATTTTTCGAGCAATCAATCGGTACTAGAATTTTTAAGATCGACGGCTTAGATTGATGCGGGAGAATTAAAACTGAGCAGGGTGCTCTCCTCTCCAACTTTAATGGTAGTCTCCTCGCCTTACTCGCATCTTTTTCTTTGCTGACGATTATTAAATCAATCTGTTTTTGTGCTGAGTATCGAAGTAGCTGGTGAAAGGGATTTCCTTTAAGAACTTCAATATTTTTTTCTATACCAGCAGGCTCCTTAAAATTTTTTTGAATACTTTTCCTAATTTCAGAATCAAGGTATTCATCCAGCGACTCTGAAGGATCCGGACCTTCCTGCCCCAACTTCTTATAAAATTCCGATTTTTGGCTAACATGAATAAAGGATGCTTTTTCCGATCGTGCCAGGTGACTTATCATTGATGAATAGGCAATTGTTGCAGCATCCAAACCTGATAAATTGAGATTGATTAGAAGGTTTTTATATCTATACATCTTTCACTCCAGGTTTATTCCTCCAGGGTAAGCAACATATTTTTATGTAACTATCAGAACCTATACTATTCTGTGGTTTAAAAGCCTTCAATTTTCATTATGGTCTTGAAATAAGTACTTTACCTGATACCCTATATTTTCAGCCTTTTTTCTATATAATATCTACCAATCGTTTTAGGGGATTCTATCGCTTTCATATTCAGGGTAAATATCAATAGTCCTGAATTTAGTATTTCAGGCACCATTTTGGCTGGATCGATTTCGCATGGTTTTTATATACAAAATAACAAACTTTTTTGTCACGATACCGTCGGTAGTGCCGTCATAGTAAAAACCATTACGAAGAGTGCAACAGTTTCAATAACGCCCAAAACCATGATGTAATTTCCAAATCCTTTGCCGGTTTCTGCAAGAGCATCGGCCGCCTTGGCACCAGCTTTACCCTGCATGAAGGCCGACATTCCCATTGCGAATCCAGCTAAGAGACCAATGAGCAATTGGTATCCATAGAACTCTGGTGGTAGATTTCTGGCTACAATAGCATTACGTAAAATCATTCCATAAATAGTTTGAGACAGAGGCATTCCAACAAATGCAATAAGAATAAATGGTGCTGCTTTGTTTTGTGCAAAGGCTTTTTTCCATGCACCAATAGCTGACATACCAGCAACGCCTGTCCCCAAGGCCGAACCAACAGCCGCGAACGCCAAAGAAATATTCATATCACCCAATCCTTCGATCATTACATTCTCCTTTCATTTGGAATATTGTTATCAGTTATTGGTTTTTCACACCTTTTGAAAATGTTAAAATTAATAATTATACTCTTTCATCCAATTCCCCAGCCTATTCCTTAAAAGGTGCATATGGTCTCCCCGACCACTGCATATTCAAATGCCCTGAAAACTCAAGCATGTTCAGACGGATACCATGAACGATCACTGACATTAATGCCAGAATAATATTGAGAGAGTGACCAAGAAATAAGATAAACGCCGAAATTAAACCTGTGACTACTGAACTGAACCCCAACTGCCCAGCCATGCCATTAAAGCTTGAAGCTACAGTAACCGTTGCATATCCAACTGCAAACAAGCGGAGATAGGACACCACATCAGAAAATGAGCTGATGATATCCAACGGAAGACTCGATAGAGTTTTGGCTACACCTTTAAAAATGTTTTTTTGAAAATTGGCAAATAGTAAAATCATTACTACTCCAACTAGAAGAACAAAGACCATAAAGCTGGGAAATGGTTTTTTCAATACCAGATTGCCGGCAGTGAAAAACAATGTCCATACCAAACAAATCCAACCGAGTTCGGATAATGCTACCGGAGAGTTTATATATTTGACCGCGGATAGTGCATGGGCAACAGTTAGATGGATGGCAGCAATAAGAAAACATAGATACATAATAAACATCTGGTTGGCATCTACAAAAGCATCCATTTGGTCAATAACCATAAAATTTAGAAATGGCAATTGGCCAATTTTTTGGAAACCAAACCAGTTTCCTGAGATGACTCCCCAAATTATGGTGGCCACACTCAATACTGTTAATAATACGAAGGGTTCTCTAGGAGCATTCTTCATTTTCCTTGATAAAAAAAAGCTTGTCAATAAAAAGATAAGACCGTAACCAGCATCACCGATGATTATACCGAAGAAAAGACTGAAAAAGAGCAAAAACCAGAAACTTATATCAAGCTCTTTATAGCCTGGCAAAGCTCCCATGAAGTTGAATATCGGATTTACAATCCTGAGCCATCTTGGCTGGTGTAACAAGGTCGGTGCCTCAAACGGATCATCCGGTTCCTGAATGAGATATGCCCATCCCTCTTCCTCTGCTTTTTTTTTAATTAAAGGTATCATATCAACCGGAGAGAATCCCTCCAGGTAAGTAATATTTTCAACTTCACCCATGCTATACATGACTTTACTGAATTCCAATCGTTTTTCCAAATCCGCATGATAGGCATCCAATGTACTCCGGACTTTGCTCAATTCACGTAGCTCATTGTCTATCTTTCCAATCCTCTGTTGAATTTTGGCAACAGTATTTTCTAAGGAAGGAAGTTCAATTTCAGGCATAAAATCTTGTTTATAATCCAAGTGGTCATCTGGAGACTCAGCAAAATATGCAAAATATATTGTGCCTTGTTCCTCTTTCACCAAATGAATTATTTTTTCGACAGGTATTTTTTTAATGGCATTTTTATCTGTCATATAAAATCGAACCGTAATGCCAGCTTCTTTTAATTTTTGCAGTGAAGCATATGAGACAGCACCCCAGTTTTGAAACCAACGTCTTTTTTCCTGATGCTCCTCCAATTCCCTCAATAGGGTATCTTTTTCCTGAGCAAGTGAGAGGATTTTCTCAATATAAGTTGAAGCTGGTTTGAGGTTTGCTTCTTTCTGTGGAATATTTTCTTCACCGATCAGGCGCTGTGCTTTTTCAACATTAGCCAACTCGGTCTCGATCATGTTTATGTCATTAGATGATGGATTTTTAACATAATGAATATGAAGTACACCCAATTCTCTTAATTTTATTAAAGCTGCTTCCCGGTGTTTATTTTCCACAAGAAGTGTTATTTTCTGCATTTTTACAATCATACGGGATTTACCCTTTGTTTCTTCTTTTCAATTTTTGCTTTAGCAATCTTACCTCTAACAACCGCAGCCGTTTGTTGATCGCCTAAGAAAATTTGGATAATTCTGATATTTTCTCTGGCCTCTGGGATTTTAACTTCTTCAAACAGCTTAATTCTCTGAATAGTAATTCGAAGTTCTTCTCTTAGAATATCTAACTGTTTTTCAATAATCTGTAATTCTGCTTTGCGTTTAATTTGTTCAATGCTAACCTTAATCCCTTTGTCTATCCACAAAGGGGTTTGTAAAAAATCATAGTCAATGTCTTCGAAAATCACTTCTTTGAAAATTGGGATGTCAATTCCGGCTATGTTACTTTGTTCTTTTTTTACTTCTTTAACCTTGATAATATTTTGTAAATCAACATCCTCCGCGAATACATCCACCCATTGATATACCTCTTTATCCACACTCTCAAACTCAGCCTGAAGTCTATCGTGAGTTTTCTGAATAGTACTGATTTCTTGCAACAACTGCCTTTTCTTAAGCTCAAGCGTGGGTAGATATCGAGTAAACCTTTTGAGGTTATCTTTTTGTTTTTTCAGTTCATTCTTTGTTAGTTTGATTTTCGCCATCTTCGTCTGCCATTATTTCATCTTTTTTGTTGAACTATTTCCTTCCGAAATAATTTAATCTCTTTTGCGACCATATCAGAAAAGATGCATTTAAATAAATCATTTACTCAATTTAATTAGCTGTTTCCGTAGCTTCAACTTTAGGCTCTTCAGGTCGAGAATTATCCGGCCAAAACTCTTTGATTAACTCTGTTCGCAAACCGGTCTCTTCGGGTCTATAACACTCTGCCAGAATGTCCCATCCTCTATCGAGGGCCTGTTCGAGAGGAATATTGACCGATAAATCCATCATCTGAGATTCAAACATGTGTCCATATTTTAGTAGCTTTTTATCCCAGTCGGTCATTCTAAATCCCATGGATCTTTTTTCTTCGGTTTCCATATATTGAGCGTACAACTGAATCATACCATCCATGATTGCCCGGTGATCCTTTCGCGTATTAGCATTGACCAATTGTTTCAGCCGGCTTAACGAACCAAAAGGTTCAATCCGTCCATTCCGCAGGTAAAATTGCCCCTCTGTGATATAGCCGGTATTATCCGGAACGGGATGGGTAACATCATCGCCAGGCATTGTCGTAACCGCCAGAATAGTAATCGAGCCCGCATCAGCAAAATCCACAGCTTTTTCATAGCGGGATGCCAATTGGCTGTACAAATCACCTGGATAACCGCGGTTTGACGGCACCTGCTCCATCGTTATGGCGATCTCTTTAAGAGCATCGGCAAAGTTTGTCATATCCGTTAGAAGAACCAATACGTCCTTACCTTGTAGGGCAAAATTTTCAGCTACGGCAAGCGATAAATCGGGAACCATCAGACCTTCAACAATTGGCTCGGCAGCAGTATGAATAAAGAATATGGATCTATTTAGGGCACCACCTTCATCTAATGTATTTTTGAAAAACATGTATTGATCATATTTCAATCCGATACCGCCCAGAATGATCATATCAACCTCGGCCTGCAACGCAATTCGAGCCAGCAATTCATTGTAAGGTTCGCCGGAGACAGAAAAAATAGGTAGTTTTTGTGAAGCTACCAAAGAGTTAAAGACATCAATCATTGGAATATTAGTGCGAACCATTCGCTCGGGGATAATCCGTTTCGCAGGATTAACCGAAGGACCGGCAATGGGAATGACATGTTCTGAAATAAAAGGTCCATTGTCGCGTGGCATCCCGCTACCTCTAAAAATTCGTCCTTGCATATTTTCAGAGAACGATACTTGCATGGGATGACCCAAAAACCGAATCTCATCACTAGTGGATATGCCCCTGCTACCTGCAAAAACTTGAAGCGACACTAAATCATCTTCCAGCTTTATTACCTGCGCAAGCGACTTGCCACGCTGTGAAGTAATTTCTGCAAGCTCCTCGTAACCAACATCTGTTGCTTTAACAGTAATTACATTCCCAGAGATGCTTAAAATTTTATCATACACTTTTCTCATTTTCGAATATTCCTTCTATTAAATCGTCGATCGCTTTTTCTTGTCGATTAAATTCGTCTGTTTCAAACTCCATGTAGTTCCAATCTATAAACTTTTGGCGTAGCTCGTAAAAGAACTTTCGTGCTTGAATTTTATCTTCAAAAGGAATTTCTTTTTTCAAAATTCCATTAATTTTCTTGGAAACATATATTTGTCTTTCCGGTGATGTTGCAGCATCAATTGGATCAAAACCATTCTGCTGTAGATAAACACTATCCAAAAATTCTGATTTTAAATAAATTTCAAAATCTTCTATCGAGATTCCTTCCTCACCAATAACCATCATCATCTGACGAACCTCATCACCCTTGAATAAAAAGTGGCGAGCTGTTTCGATGATATCTTCAGGGACGAAACTTTCATATTTAGACCAACTCTCTAAAGGATGAATAGAAGGAAATCGCCTGGCGTTTGCCCGATCTCTAGATAGCCCATGAAAAGCACTCACTACTTTCAAAGTGGCCTGAGTTACCGGTTCCTCGAAATTACCACCTGCGGGGCTTACAGTTCCACCAATAGTTAGGCTGCCTATCTCGCCGAACGAAAGCTCGACCCGACCGGCACGTTCATAAAATTCTGCAATTCGAGATTCAAGATAGGCTGGAAATGCTTCCTCGCCAGGGATTTCCTCCAGTCTTCCGGAGACCTCTCGCATCGCTTGCGCCCATCGAGATGTGGAATCGGCAAGTAGGAGAACATCCAAGCCCATCTGGCGATAATACTCGCCTAGCGTTGTAGCAGTATACACCGAGGCTTCACGGGCTGCAACCGGCATTGAACTGGTATTTGCAATTATGATAGTTCTTTCCGCGAGTGTTCTCCCAGTCTTTGGATCCTTTAGCTTAGGAAACTCCCGCATGGTTTCTACAATTTCCCCAGCTCGTTCACCGCAAGCTGCAATTATAACGATATCGACGTCGGCAAATCGACTGGTTATTTGCTGGATCACGGTTTTACCAGCGCCGAATGGCCCGGGGATACAATACGTTCCTCCTTTCGCAACCGGAAAAAATGTGTCTATAATTCGCGCTTTTGTAATCAACGGTTCTACCGGAAGCAATTTTTGTTTATAAGCCGTAATGGGAATTTTAACAGGCCAATCAAACACCATGGTTAATTCAACTACATTACCTTTCTCATCTTTTATATGAGCAATGGTGTCTTTAATCTTATAATCACCCTCCTTAGCGATAGACTCAACCGTATATTCACCCTGAAAATGAAATGGTACCATAATATAATGTTTAAATATAGTTTCCGGAACATGTCCAAGAGGAAGTCCTTTGAAAACAACCTCACCTACTTTTACAAGCGGAGTAAAGTGCCATTTCTTTTCATGATCCAGAGCGTCGATCTCAACTCCTCTTTTCAGAAAATAGCCGAATTTTTCAGCCAAATCCGGTAAGGGATTTTGCAAACCATCAAACTGCTGTGTAATTAGGCCTGGTCCCAGTTGTACGGAAAGCAATTCTCCTGTGAACTCAACACTGTCTCCCACTTTTAGTCCTTTTGTGCTTTCAAATACTTGAAAAAAAGCTCTATTTCCCTGAATTCGTACAATTTCCGATTTTAACCTCTCTCCGTCTCGTAAGGCATAACCCACTTCATTTTGAACTATATTTCCATCAAAAACAACAGTAAGCATATTTCCATTTATGCCAGTGATTTTTCCAAGCTTTTGATTCATACTGTTACCCTATTAATATTTTGAAAAGTTGTCATTCCTTTTTCTCTATTAAATTGGAATAGTCTATGTAAGATTTGCAATTTTAAATAGTATAAAATTAAAAATTCTAAATCAAAATGATGGCCCTGCTCCATGCCATCGATGAAATCCCACCTTCTTTTTAAAAGCCTTCTTTCAACTTCCAAAGGATTCCCTTCCTTTACAAGAGAGGGAGGAAAGCTTGTAGGTTTGTATTCTTGTTCCACCTGCAAAGACTTTCTCCACAAAGCCAAGTCATTTCGAAACTCAAATTCTAATTCTCTATATTTCTGCCATAGCTTAGGACCCCTTTTCTCAAGAGAAATATCGTTAATATTAACCTGAGATAAAATCTCATAATCTGTAGAACTCAACCATTTTTCAGATTCCTGTAAGAAATACTCAATTGTCATGAAAGTTTCTTGGTTAAAAAATAATATAGGAAGCTGCGAAACAATATAGTAGTATTTATCCATTTTTTTCATCCATTATCTCTTTTAACCTCGGATTTAAAAAGCTCTTCATAACATCGGCGATGCTTTCATCGGAGAAATCATAATACATTTGCTCATTTTCCAACCGGATGCGAAAACCTTTCGAAACATTATCGCTGACTTTGATAGAAATAGTATCTCTTGTCTCGTTTTTTAAGCTAGAGAAAAGTAAAGTTTCTAACCCTGATTTGTCCTTCTCGTTTAGTAAGATTTCAGTTTGGATTTTATTGTCCCAATTGCTTGCCATCTGAAGTATGACTTTCTGAAGAAAATCAGGAGTTAGTGCCTCTGATACTTCTTTTTTGAAGACTCTATCGAAGAGAGATGTTAGCTTCTCTTTCACCAACAGTTCCGTATCCCGCGCTGCCCGTTGTATAGCAAGTTTACTTTTTTCCTCAAATATCACAGCCTCTTTTTGGGCATTTTCAATGATTTTTGCGGCATTTTTTTTTGAATCTTGAAGTATACTATCTGCCTCCTCTTTCGCCTTCCCCAATATTTCATCAGCTGTCTGTCTTGCTTGTTCAACGCCATCTGTTTTGATTTTTTCAATAAGATTTTCTAACTTTACGTCCATTTAATATCCTCCATATTCTTTTGATTAATGCACAACACTAGGATCATATGAATATTGCTCATATACTTGTAAAATATACTACAGATCTCAATTGTCTTCAAATTGATTTTCAAAGTCAATCACCATGGAGGGATCAATGATTTTTATTGTGAAAATATTCAAGAATGGTTTCTATTACATAGTTGTTTCTAAATTTTGCTAATAATCATCAAACCAGAGTACTTTAGTGTTGCGTTTGGTGATAATCGGCTTTGCATTCTCAGCAAAATTTGTTACAGAATGATACCGGAAGAATATTTAATCATGCATCACTTTAATTTTCACAATCCCTAAACCTGTAGTAATCACCACAATTACCGCTCCAATTCCAGCCTCTAAATAAGCTAAAGCGAGATCACCCTTGAATTCCTCCTTTTCGTATTTTTCTAATATAAATTAAACATCTAATGTTCCGGATGCATGGCCATCCCGATAAAAAGTGAAGACAACATCGTAAAAATATATGCTTGAATAAACGCTACCAGAATTTCTAATAAATTTATGAATACTGCAAATCCCACCGCAAATGGCGACACCAAATAACTTTCGATGGCAATGATTAAGCCGATGAGTGCAAATATGACGGTATGGCCGGCTATCATATTGGCAAATAACCGCATCGCCAGGGCAAATGGTTTCGTGAAAAGTCCAATAATTTCAATAGGCACAATAATAAACAAGAGGGGGAATGGGACACCATGTGGTACCATGCTTTTGAAATATCCCAAAACGCCATTTTTGACCATTCCCATAATTTGGGTTGTAGAAAAGGTAATAATAGCAAGTGAAGCAGTTACGGTAATATTAGCGGTTGCGGTTCCAAAAAGGGGAATCAGGCCGATTAAATTGCAGGAAAGAATAAAGAAAAACATGGTAGCCAGGAGTGGCGTCAATTTTTTACCATCCTTTAGACCGATATTAGGAATTGCGATTTCATCACGT
>CBDUVK010000002.1:0-39564 GCA_965370645.1 uncultured bacterium | reverse complement strand
GTAAAAAGATTATTATGTGTTAGACCATTTTCTGCGTCATTAAAATTAAAGAAAATTGTTACTTTTGTCAATAAACATATCAATTTTCTTAAGAAAATAATAAAAATAACGGCGCAAAATTTATACCCTTATTCACAACCAGACAAGCTAAATAATTTTTATTTCTCTTCCGGAACTAAAATAACCTCACCAGAACTTACCGGTTCCTCTAAAATCACTTTTTTATACTCCCCCTTCAACCAAAGTTCAATTTGATTATCATAGTAGTCGCTTAAAAAATTTCCACTGTTACCCCCGGGAATAATACTCTGGTAAAGTCCCGGTTCTGACCAGTCTACTAAAAAGCGTAACGACGGTCCGACGGTCATATGAAAAGGCTGGGAATAACTATAGCTTGCAACATTTACCGTAACTAAATTACCAGGTACCGGAGATGGTCCGCGGTTAAAGATAATATCGGTAAGTGAATGTTGACCTAATACATGAGATAGCTTCACCTGATGAATCTTTCCCCATCGCCAGTCCTCCAAAGCATCTCCACACATAGATTTTAGAGATCCCACCGCCTTTTTGAAACTCTGATTTATCATATCTGAGCGCTCTTCCACTTTTTCTGTTCCGGTATTATCAAACCATGCTGAATTTTCATCATTAAATACTTGAACAAAGATTCTTATATAAAAATTTGGCAGATCGGTAAATATTCGGAAATATTCTGAACCCATCTCATCTTCAAAAATATCACGGATTAAATGATAAATCCAAACTTCAAAAAAAGCAGCAGAAATGCTTTCAGTTTCCATCATAAAATCCCAGGTATTCAATAGAATTTTAATTTTTTCTGCATACCCATCAGTTGAAATAGAATCTGATAAATTTCTCAACAGAAGCGGAACCATCTCCCGTGCAAGAATATTGACCTGATCGAATTGAATCATCTTCATATCATCGAATGTTAATATCGATTTACTTTGAATCAATTCCTCAATTCGCATCGCACGATAAGGAGGTTCCCAAAGTTCTGAAAAGTAATACGAAGAATGACCCAGAATTCGATTATTTGCAGTAACTATATATCCCTTCTCCGGATTCAATTGCGCAGGCATTCTTTCAAAAGGTATCCAATTAGACCAGCGTTGCCCTGAATCATTGGCCTGCTGTGGAACGAGGCCGGTTTGATAACTTCTCACAGGAACCCGTCCGGCCAGCTGATATCCGATATTACCAGAGACATCCGCATAGACAAAATTTTGAACCGGAACTACATAGTGACTTAGTGCTGACCTAAAATCTTCCCAGTTTTGTCCTTTTGCCAACTGAATAAATGTGAAAAGTTCATCGGATTTTTCCCAACCCACCCACTTTATTGAGAGTGGAAGAAGATTCCGGATATCAGAAAAGGCACTATTTATTAAAGGGCCATGAGACGTACCATAAACTTTAAATAGTTGATCCGGTCTATCCTTTATCTTGATTACTGCATTGCGAACTTTTAGAGGATATTCTTGCTCATTTCTCCAGTAAATACCTCTAACAGAATCGATATTCTCTATGAAATAATCACAATCGTCAATCATACCATTCGTTAATCCCCAGGCATAAAAATTATTTCTGCCGATAATTACCCCCGGAGAACCCGGAAGTGTAAATCCTGCAACGTTCAATCCAGGGGCACTGAAATGCATCTCCATCCAAAGAGAGGGAAACTGAATCTGCAGGTGGGGATCATTTGCGAGCATCGAAGAGCCGCTACGGGACATTTGAGGCGAGACAACCCAACTATTACTTCCTGCATAGACCTGACCAACACCCAGAATTTCTGCCATTTTTTCTTGAATTTGAGAAAGCTGACCGAAAAATTTCTTTGTCCCTGTTCCATTAATTATATGAGGATAATCAGCCCATTCCGGCCAGATCTCCTGAAATTTCTCTTCCGGGAGTGCTGATGCCAGCCCCCAATATAAAACATCCGCCTTCCAATTAAAATTAAGAAACCATCCCATGAGCCGATTCTGTAACATGCAATCTTGCGGTGACCAGGTTTCCGGTATAAAATCCATTAAAATAAATTCCATCGGGAGATCATTTCCAATTTGAGTCAGATATGCATTGATGCCCTGTGCATATTTTTCCAGCCACCTTTTGGATTGCTCTGATAATTCTTCATAATGGCTATGAGCGAGTGAATCCAGACCGAGTATGAGAGATAATTTATCGATCGCAATAGTTTCTGATCCAAAAATTTCAGAAAGACGTCCTTTTGCTAATCTCCTCATCAGCTCCATCTGCCATAATCTTTCACGAGCCGACACGTATCCCGATGCGAAAATGACATCCAATTCCTGTTGACCTGATATATGAACAACACCACTGCTATCCCAGACAATCGACACCTGGCTATTGATACCCTCAATTTCAGTTTTTTCGGAATAGTCTGGCTTAAGTTGCTGATATTGTATACAGATAAATACCAAGAGTATTGAAAAGAGGATAAAAATTCCGGCAAAAGTTAGAATTACAATTCTCTTGACCATTCATACTCCTACGATAAAGAAATTTTTGTCTGATAAAAAAAATTTCAAATATTTATAAAAAAATTATGCATATTTAATATGCTGACAGCAGATGAAGAATTATAAAAAATGTAAGATAAAATTTCCCATTATCAAGCCAAATTCTACAAATGTCTAAAAGATAGTATATTTAAGATTGAACAATGAGAAAGCACCCAATTGGTCTTATACTGTTTTTATTCCATTTGAGCATCAATAGTGGAATTCCCCAGGATTCGCTTCAAATCCAATATTCTATTGTGGGTATGTATTTTCATGAGGATCACGATGTCATAAAAATCAAAGTCCCCCCCTGGATTAAAACAAGTGATCTCATGCTGCAAATTAAACGAGCGGTTTTGTGGCCGGGTGAACCGCCACCCGATAAAAAGACTTATATTTACGTTTTTAAAGAAACCGACCAGGTGGGGGATGAATCGCAAACCGGAGCTGTCTATACTCCAAAAAAAGGATTCGTCTGGAATCTATCCTCTTGGAAACCGACTCAAATGCCCGAAGGTATTCCAACCGAAAGGGATTTCGAAATTTATTATTATCTGATAGATCGAATTATCCGGGATGGATTAAATTTCGGTGACCGGAAAATTCGCTCGGCTGTTGCAAAGGAACATTCCCTAACACTTAGCGAGCTCGATTCAATCTATGTATTTGTAAAATACTGGCTAGCAGAGGAAGAAAAAAAGAACCACTGATTTATTAAAAAAAAAGGGGGAATAAAACTCCCCCTGAAATGGCACCTCTTAAATTATTGGGCTAAATAATTTCGCGCCCTTGGAACTAATTCCGAATCGGAATAATTGTCAATCAACTGCTGAAATTCCTGCTGCGCTTGTTCCCTATCTCCCATCTTAAAATAACATTGCCCAATTTTAAACTGGGCCCAATCATTTTTATTTGATTGGGGAAAGGTAAATACCTTTTCAAATGCCATGATTGCTTCCTGGTATCGGCCCAAAGCATAGTAACTTTCTCCGATCCAATATTGGGCATTATCGGCGTAGGAATGATTCATATCCGATGAGAGGAGTTGTTCAAATTCACGGATTGCATTTTGATATTGTCGCTCGTGAAACAGGGATAATGCATCATTGTAACTATTTACATAAGCATCAGATGAACTGCTGCGCTGACTCGGTGG
Organism: uncultured bacterium; assembly: GCA_965370645.1. GTDB lineage: Bacteria > Calditrichota > Calditrichia > RBG-13-44-9 > RBG-13-44-9 > RQOF01. The sequence continues at coordinate 35,853 of CBDUVK010000002.1, read as the reverse complement.
TGGGGTATATGAATAATCAACAGGTAAAGATGGAGACTGGGTCTGCATGGTTTGTTCTCTCGAGGCCAATTGGCTTTCAAGATTCGTAATTTCCATATCCTTTTGCCTGACTTGTTTCTGAAGATCATCCACTTCAGTCTGAAGTCTCAATACCCGTTTATCCTCAACACCGGTTGTCTGACCCCCAGGTTTATCTGTTTTTTTCCCTTCATCAACTTCTAACAGGGTAATAAGGTCATCCTGCTTTTTTTCCTGGGGTTGAGTACTTTGTTGAGCCTGCTTGCTTGAAGATTGAGACCTGCTATTATCATCCCTTGATATGCCAAGCAATTTTTCAATTTCATCAAATTCATTTTCCGAGTCGCTCTGCGCAGCATTACTTTCATTCGTGGTTTTACGACTGGATCCGCAACCACTCCATACTAAAAAATTTAAACTTAGACATATCAAAAAGAATAGAAAGGCTATTCTCCGCATTAAGAATCTCCTCTTTAAATAACGTAAATAATATATAAATTAAATCTAATATAGTCAAGAATTTATTGCCCTACTCCGGGACATCTTTTTCTGAATTTTTCCATCGATAAATGAGAATGATTATTCCCGAAATCAATAATCCCAGACTTACAATCTGATTAAACTGTAATCCATCAATTAAAAACATCTGACTTTCATAATAACGATAGAAATCTACCAAAAACCTTGAAAGACCATAAAGAATAAGAAACAACCCAATTAACATGCCATCAAAATAGGGCTTCTGACCCAGCCATTGCAATAAACCAAAAATCAATAATCCGTAAAAGGCTGAATATAATTGGGTCGGATGTATGGCTATTTCACCCATCACCGCTCCAGCCGGGCTGTAATTTGGAAAAACTGCACCCCAGGGTAAATCACATGCTTCCCCAAAGCAACACCCATTTAAATAACAGCCAATTCGGGTCAGAAAAACGCCCAGGGCAATCGATGGGGCCATACTATCTGAAAATTTCCAAAAATTTAATTTTTTAATGTACATGTAAACTGCAGCTGAGAACAGAGCCATTAGAAAACCGCCTAAAAGAATCAATCCTCCCAAACCAACAGTTCCATCCTCTTGCACAGGCCAGAAGGCATAAAGCCAGCGGTTTTGAAATTCTTCGACATGGAAAAGTACATAAAACAGGCGTGCTCCCACAATAGAAGCAACAATGGTTATGAAACCGACATTAACAATTTCATCTCCCTTGACCCCCTTTTTCTCTCCATTTTTTCCAGCGATAAATATTCCCAATATAAAAGATAAAGCTAACATAACCCCGTAACTATGAACAGCGAAGGGACCTATACGAAATAATTCTGGATGCATATTTACTCCATACTAATATTCATAACGGTTTCTATAAAAATTTAACAGGATACCAATCATAACCATATTTGTTACCAGCGCCGAGCCACCGTAACTTACAAAAGGTAACGGAAGTCCGGTCACCGGAAGAAGACCCACAGTCATTCCAATATTAATGATCATATGGAAGGCGATTAAAGTCACAATACCAATCGCCACTATACTATTGAATTTACTCCTAACCAAAGAGGCAATCTGGACACCTCTTATCAATAGAATAAAATAGAGAATGAGACCGGAAAGGGCTCCCACAAATCCAAATTCTTCTCCAATCACAGCATAGATAAAATCAGTATGCTGCTCAGGTAAAAATCTAAGTTGAGTCTGAGAACCCTGCATAAAACCCTTTCCCATTCCTCCCCCCGAGCCTATTGCAACCTTAGACTGAATTATCTGATAACCTGCACCGCGGGGGTCAGCTTCGGGATTTAAAAATATTTTAATTCGATCTCTCTGATAAGGTTTCAAATGATTCCAAAGAACCGGTGTGAGCAGACCCATGGCAATATTCAATAAAAAGCTGGAAATCAGGATCAATTTTGTTCTGTGAGAGAAAACTAAATAGGCAACCAAGATGACCATTAGAAGTAAAAAAGTAAAAAAATTAAACGAAGCTAACATGATCAGTATAGGCATGGCGATAAGGAAAAGATTGGATAGTTTGAGCCCTGCCCAATAAAGCATCGGCAGAGCAATAGCTACGAATACCATGGATGTGCCTAAATCGGGTTGTCTGACGATCACTATAAATGGAACGACAATAAATAGAGAAGCAAACAGAAAATCTTTAGCGGTATTCAGATTAACTTCATCGCGGGAAACAAATCGTGCCACTGCCAGAATACTGGCGAGTTTAGCAAATTCTGAGGGTTGGAAGGATATTGGACCCACTTGCAACCAACGTTCTGCCCCCTGACCAGTCTTCCCAAAAAAAATAACCAGGATGAGAAAAAACAGACTAATTCCATAAAGGTAATAGGCAGAAGCAAAAATCCAACGGTTTGGCATAAAAAAAATAATGATGATAGCCCCAAATCCAATGATTACCCAGATCAATTGTTTCAGAAAAAAATTACTTCCCAAACCTCCCTCGACGGTTGTATGGGAAGAGGAATAGAGGGTAAACAATCCCAATACAATTAAACCCACGAGGCTCAAAATAAGGGCAAAATCTACATTTTTAAGATACTGGAACATAAACAATACCGATCAATTTTGAACTACGTTGGAATCTGCAGTAACAGTTTGAAGAGAATCCTGAACCTGGGCTGCTGCGATTGAGTCTCTCTTGGCAACGGCTAATGCCCATAAACGTTTTTCAACCTCATAATCATATTTCCCCTGGTAATAAAAATATCGTTTCAGGAATCTTCCGGCAATGGGAGCCGCCACACCGCCTCCTGATCCACCATTCTCAACCATGACGCAAATGGCCACTTCCGGATTTTCATACGGTGCAAAACCGATATACCAGGCATGATCCTCACCATGTGGATTCTGAGCAGTTCCGGTTTTACCTGCGGAGGGAATTCCGTATAATAAAGCCCATCCCCCCGTTCCACCGTCGACAACTTCTCGCATACCTTCCAGAATAACATCATAGACATTAGAACGAATTTCCGGAATTTGTACACTCTTATATTCAAAAATGTTTTCTTTTTTAGTTAGAGGATTAACTAATTTATGTCCGAGATGGGGAGTATGTAACATTCCCCTATTCGCAAGCGTAGCAGTAAACTGTGCCATCTGAAGTGGTGTCACCAGGATTTCTCCCTGTCCGATAGCCAGATTGGCCAGCATCCCCCTTGTCCACTTCCCTTTACCATATACCTTATCATAATAACTCATATTTGGAACCAAACCAGGATTTTCATTGGTTAATTCAATCCCTGTTTTTCTGCCAAAATGGAAGAGATTGCTATATTTACTCCAGGTGTCCAGACCAATTAAAAGTCCCAACTGATAAAAATATACATTACAGGAATTTTTAATTGCACCTTCGAGATCGAGAGTGCCATGGCCTTTGGGTTTCCAGCACCTAATTGTTTTATTCCCAATGACAAAGTATCCAGGGCAATCGGACTTCCTTGAAGGTCTGATTATATTTTCATTCAGGGCAGCAATAGCAGCAATCAACTTATAGGTAGACCCGGGCGGGTAGCCACTCTGACACGCACGATCATATAATGGATGATATGGATCGGTCAATAATTTATTCCAAATATCTGCCGATATCACACCACTTAGTTTACTTACATCATAATCCGGTTTCGAGAGAAGAGTTAGAATTTCACCATTTTTGGTGTTTATAGCTATCAGTGCACCTCTTTTCTCTCCCATCAGAGTATCCGCATAGGATTGCAATCTGTAGTCGATTGTGAGAAAGAGGTGATTTCCGGGCATTGGCAGGGTACTTTTTTGAGTAACGATCTGTTCAACAACCCTTCCGGCCGCGTCAACTTTGACGAATCGATATCCTTTCGATCCTCTCATTTGATCATCATAAGTTTTTTCGACAGCTTTTTTTCCAACAATATCGCCAGGTTCCAGATGAGGATAGGAAACGAGTTCATTTTCATCAATTTCACCCAATGATCCTAAAAGATGCGCCAGACCTGAATTCCTTATATAATGGCGTTTTGGTTCCGATTTCCATTCTACTCCCGGTAAATCGACAATATTTTCCTGTATCCAGGTAAGTTTCTCTATATCCACTTGCCTCATAACTTTTACCGATTGAAACCGGCCAGCTTTCCTCAACTCTTTTCGAATATCATCAGGATGAACATTGATTAACTCAGAAATAATTTTGATGGTATTTTCAGTGGTTTCAGATGGGATGAGATACAGGGAAAATGCAGGGCGATTATCCACGATCATTCTACCTTCACGATCATAAATATTCCCTCTCACCGGAAATTGTGTCACAATTTTTACACTGTTTTCAACACTTTTCTCAGTGTATAAACTGGATTGGCTGATCTGCAAATTATAAAATTGAAAAACCAGAACAAGAAACAGGAACACCAAAATCCCAGAAAAAATATATTTTTTAATTTCAACATCCGGAACAGACATTTTGGTTATCCTTTATTCCTGAAGTAATGGTTCCACAAAATAATATAGAAATCCACCGATGAGAATAGTATACATAAGATTGGGAATGGTATATAATATAATTAGCGATTGGAATGAGAAATTTTCTCCCAAAATATAAATGAAGAAATAAATTAGATCATGGAGTAAACCACAAATAAACAGGGTAAGAAAAAACTCAGTCCTTTCAGCAAATTTACCTCGCAGACTTCCCGCAACAAAACCGGCAACTGTTTTGGAAAGTGCTGTAAGTCCAATTAAATGTGCACTCAATAAATCCTGGACAAGTCCCACCGTAAAACCGATTGTCATACCCCAATTGGGTCCTTTTCTCAAAGAAAAAGAAACCAATACGATCAATAATAAATCTGGTCGCCAATGCAGAATCTCAATAAAATGAACCAGAGTAAATTGAAGAATGAAGGCAAATAAAAATACAAAGCTGTAACGAATTTCGGTGGAACTCAAGAGACTATTCACTCCCCAATAAAGTATCACTTACTCGGACAACAAAGACATCTTCCAGTTGATTAAAATTGACTGCGGGTTTAACCTTAATTTCTTTAAAGAGTTCATACTCTTTCTCTTTGACCTCAGCAACAACACCAATTTTGATTCCTTCAGGGTAGATGCGACTTAAACCGGAGGTAATAACCACCTCACCAGGTTCAACCTCGACATCTTTGGGAATGTAATACAGATCGAGCCATAAATTACCAGACCAACCTACTACCCCAATTTCGCGACTCCTCTGCAGGCGGGCACTTACCAGAGTGTTTCTATCCATGAGTATCTGGGTAAGGGCTTGATTCGGTTCGGTATCAAAAATTTTCCCGACCAAACCTGCTTCGGTAAGGACGGCTTGATTTTTCCGAATACTATCCGCACTTCCAACATTCAAAATTAATGAGCGAATTGTTTGCTCCTGGCCAAAGCCAATGATGCTGGCTGGAATGAATGAATACTGACTTTTCTGTTTGAACATGAGAAGACGCTTCAATCGGATATTTTCCAGCATATGCTCCTGTAATTTCTGGTTTTGAAGAGAAGCTTTCAGGAGTTTTTCCCTTAGGTTCTGATTCTCTTTCTCAAGGTCGCTGAAAAATTGGAAAGACTCTGAAATGGAGTAGGTCCAGGCAATACCCTGTAGAACCGCGATTCGTAAACCCCTTAATTTGAAGGGATCATTAAAAGACATAATGATAAAAGAAAGAAAAAGATAGAAAATGAAAAGAAAAACAGTTCTGCGTTGGCTAAAAATTCCGAGAAAATGTCTCATAAACAGGACAGTAATATACTAAAGGTGACTTGGGCAAGATCATCACATTCCGTTATTTTGATGTTGGATGATCCTATTCTGGTACGTCTTCCCAAACTTTGATAGTTAAAGACCTAATGTCTTTTTGACTTAAACAGTAACTTGAGGTAACGATTAAAATCAGTAAGAATTTTTCCAGTACCCCGGGCAACTGCTGTAAGCGGATCTTCTGCAACATTTGACGGAAGTTGGGTCTCCTTCTGAATTAATTCATCCAATTTTCTCAATAACGAACCCCCACCTGTCAGCAGAATACCATGGTCTAATATATCGGAGGCCAGTTCAGGTGGTGTTCTTTCCAGGGTGAGACGGACAGATTCGACAATTGTATTAACGGGGTCCACCAAAGCTTCACGAATTTCAGCTGAATTTACTTCAACCGTTTTTGGAATTCCATCTATAAGATCTCTTCCTTTGACCTGGGTGGTAATTTCTTCTTCCAGAGGCATGACAGATCCAATCTCACACTTCAACAGTTCAGCAGTTTTTTCACCAATCAGGAGATTATAATTTTTCTTAAAATATTGAACGATAGCTTCATTCATTTCGTCTCCAGCGATCCGAATGGAGGTATGAAGTACGATTCCTCCCAGGGAAATAATTGCTATTTCACAAGTCCCTCCTCCAATATCAACAATCATATTTCCAATTGGTTTCTCAATATCCAAACCGATGCCAACCGCGGAAGCCATAGCTTCAGCAATCAGATAAACCTCCCTGGCACCTGCCCGTTCTGCACTATCACGCACCGCACGCTTTTCAACTTCGGTAATTCCTGAAGGTACACATACAACAATCTTACCAATTGAAATTCGATTCACTTTGGCTTTTTTTATAAATTCGCGCATCATAATTTCAGTAGCCTCAAAGTCTGCGATAACACCGTCTTTCAGAGGACGGATGGTAATAATGTCCTGATGAGTACGACCCTCCATCTCCCGGGCTTCTTTTCCAATCGCTAACACCTTACCGCTATTTTCTTCTATCGCGACAATCGAGGGTTCATTGACAACGATTCCACGATTTTTAACATAGATAAGTGTATTGGCAGTCCCAAGGTCCATCCCAATATCATTTGAAAGAAAATTCAAAAAACTGAATGCCATAAATTCTCCCTTATTTTACCTATTCAGTGCTTAAAATGCCGTATTTGTGTTAATAACATTGCCATTTGGTGTTCCTGGATCGCTTGAATTACTTCTTCATCTCTTATTGATCCACCGGGTTGAATTACGGCGCTAATGCCGGCCTCAGCAGCCTCATCTATCCCATCTCTAAAAGGAAAAAAAGCATCCGAGGCCATCACAGCCCCTTTTATATCGTGTCCAATAGTTTCGGCTTTTTGTTTTGCGATTCTAACTGAATCTATTCGCGACATCTGTCCTGCCCCTACCCCTATAACCTGCAAATTCTTTACAAAAACTATCGCATTCGATTTTACATGTTTCGCTACAGCCCAGGCAAAATATAGATCCTTCTCCTCATCATCGGAAGGTTTTCTGTTGCCAACAGATTTAATTTTTTCCGGGTCAAAAGTCCCCTGGTCAGGTTTCTGAACCAGCAGACCTATTCCCAGAAGCTTTAATTCGAATGAAAGATCGAAAAAATCGCCGAGAGGATACTTTAAAACACGCAAATTCTTTTTCTGACTCAAGATATCAAGACTTTCCTGGTCATAATCGGGGGCAATAATACATTCAAAAAAAGTTTTCTTAATCATTAGGGCCGTTTCCGGATTCACAACCTCATTACAAGCGACGATACCTCCAAATGCTGAAATGGGATCTCCCGCCTGAGCCTTTTCGAAGGCTTCGGGCAAACTTGAAGCCATCGCAAGACCGCAGGGATTTGTATGTTTGATAATGGCTACAGTAGGCGCATTAAATTCCTTTACCAAAGACATAGCTGATGCTACATCAACATAATTATTGTAGGACATCTCTTTACCCCACAATTGCTGCAGATCAGAATCTAGTCCTTCCTCAGGCGAAAGAGATTTGTAATATGCAGCCGATTGATGGGGATTTTCACCATAACGAAGATCATGAGACTTCCTGTAAAATTGTGCTACTCGATCAGGAATATTATTACTATTCTCAATATTTTCCAGGTATTGAAAGATTTGTGAATCATAAAATGAGGTATAGAAAAATGCTTCTTTTGCGTATTTCATACTTTCATTTACTGGAATTAAATGTTCATTTTTTTTCCATAAATCCAAAAAGGGCTGATACTGATCAGGATGGTGTAAAGCGACCACCTGTTCATAATTTTTCGCAGCTGCACGCAACATTGCCGGTCCACCAATATCAATTAATTCAATCATTTCCGACTGGGAAAGTGATTCTCCAACAGCCTCAACGAACGGATAAAGATTGACCAGAACCAGATCAAACGGTTCCATTTGCAAGTCCTTCAACTGTTGAAGATGATCAGGTGTCCTCTTCGCCAGAATAGCACCATGGATCATCGGGTGCAACGTCTTAACGCGTCCATCTAATATTTCCTTGAAGCGGGTAATCTCTTCCACTTTAGTGACAGGTATATTATTTTCCGAGAGATAAGCTGCAGTTCCCCCACTTGAAATAATTTCCACTCCGGATGCTTTCAACTTTGTAACAATATCAAGCAGTCCGGATTTATCCCAACAACTGATTAGAGCCCGTTTAATTTTTATAGCCTGATTATTCATAATTTAATTTTGGAGAGTAAAATCTGGTCTCTCTCATATCTCCTTAAATTCCACCCTGTTAAGGGATATCTGAAATGGAGTGGTTAATAATTTTTGGAGAGCTTTTGAATAAAGTGTGTGCTCCACCTGTAAGACTCTCTTGGAAATCTCTTCAGGTTTTCTACATGACTCTATATTTACTGATTCCTGCATAACAATAGGGCCTGAATCATATATTTCATTAACAAGGTGAATAGTAACACCACTGATTTTAGCTCCGGAATTAAAAACCGCCTCATGAACATTCAGGCCATACATGCCCTTTCCCCCGAAGGAGGGAAGCAAGGCGGGATGAATATTAATGATTCGATTTGAGTATTCCTTTACAACATTTTCCGGTATTTTTTTAAGATATCCTGCCAGAACTACCCATTCTATCGCATTATTTTTTAAAATCTTTAGTAATTCTTCACCAAATGCGACAGAATTAGAAAAATTTTTCGGATGAACAACGTAGGTAGGAATATTTGCAGTTTTTGAAAAATCAATTGCGGCAGCAGAAGCATTATCGGTGATCAGACAACAAACTTCTGCCGAAATCTCGCCTTTCTCAATATTTTCATATATTTTGACAAAATTACTTCCTCTTCCGGAAGCAAATACCCCAATTTTCTTCAATTGACCACCCTTGAATTAAGCAAAAAATATAACATTAACTTTTTGATGTGTCAAATGTAAAGAATAAAAGAAATAACAACTTATATATGAGAAAAACTGATTAGATCTGTTCCATTCTCAAGAAAATTTTAAAATTGTCACCCTTCAAAAAATCACTTGGGCCAGCATTAAAATAATTTCCCAATTAAAACTGCCATTCGATTTTCAAAGGATTTGTGGATAAAGTGGATTTGACCCCCAAGGGTAGTGCACATGACTTCGTAAAGTGACCATAAGGAAAATTCACAACAATGGGAATATCATCAGGAATGAATGCTTTAACCGCAGACCAAATCCCTAAGTAGCGGTTTTTAAACTTAAATTTACCCAGCACCAAACCTTTCACATTCTTAAAAAAATCTGCCTGACCAAGTTGTACAATGGCACGTTCAATCCGGTACAGTGGCTCATTAATCTCTTCAATATAGAATATAATATCCTGATTAATAATCGGGAAATATGGGGTACCCAGTAGACTAATAATAATGGATAAATTTCCACCAAGAAGAATTCCTTCGGCACTGCCGGCTTTGGCTATCACAAAATCCCCGGAATGCAGGTTTTTAGCAGAGATTGAATTGGCTCGTGCGGAAATTTGATTTAAAAACAGATCTGAATGGGGATTTTTTTTATGCAGCTGAGATGTTAATGTCATACCCGACCATGACGGGAGTCCGGTTTTATGCCATAATGCCCACTGAAGTGCTGTGATATCACTAAATCCGATAAAAAGTTTTTGAGATTCTTTCCAGAGATCAAAATTCAGATAGGGTAGTAGCTGACTGGAACCTGAACCGCCGCGGACAGCATATATAGCCCGGATGCTTTCATCTCTCAACATCAAATGAATATCATCTGTACGATGCTGTAGTTTTCCGGAAAAGTGGCGATATTTGCCAAAAAGGTGGTCTGCTGTTTTAAGACGGAATCCCCAGGCTAATAGAACATCCATTCCCTTTCGGATTGCATCGCGATCAACATACCCGGCAGGTGCAACCAGGCCAATGCCATCTCCGGGATTTAAATGAACACTCATTACGGTAGTGTTCCGGCCGGATTGAGCCTGTTCAGGGCAAAAGCTCCTGCCCCTAATATTCCGGCACGATTTCCGAGTGTAGCGCCAACAATCTCGACATTCTTAAAACTGACCGGCATGGCTCTCTCCTGACAGGCTTGGTATACTTTTTCAATAAACTGTTTGCCAGCCTCACTAACACCGCCGCCAATGATGATCATTTCCGGATTAAAAATATTGGTGATGTTTGCCAATCCAGCCGCCAGATAAGAGACAAATCGATCAATGACACCCTGTGCCAGAGAATCACCCTGTTCTGCTAACTGAAAAATCCGTCTCGTCCCTCGCACGGGATTTGATGGATTTTCTCGATTATAGTCTTCGATCACAGCTGTTGCTGAGGCATATCTTTCTAAACAACCCCGTCCACCACAATTGCAGGGTTTACCAGCATGGTTGATAGTCATGTGACCTAATTCGGCTCCGGCAAAAAAACTCCCCCTGTAGATTTCACCATTTATGATAACACCCCCACCAATACCTGTTCCCAACGTCAAACAGATCACATCTTTTTTATCTTTACCGGCACCGTACATGAATTCTCCAAAAGCCATCAGATTTGCATCATTATCAACAAACACCGGTATATCAAAGCGATCCATCACAAATTTCGCGATAGAAACATTTCGCCAGTATTTAAAATTGGGAGTGCCTCCCATAAGATAGCCCTGGTGTATATCAACACTTCCGGGCGTTCCTATACCGATGGCAGCTATCGTTAACTTCTCTTTTTCGGCCAGTATTAAATTTTCTGATACAATTTCATTCAATTTTTTGAGAATAACCTGTTTCGGAGCCGTTGCAGGGGTAGGAACTGCACCTTGTCCCCTCAATCTCCCACCGGAGGAACAGATACCATATTTAATGGTCGTGCCTCCTATATCAATACCAAGTGTATATTGTGTTTTCATTTCCGAGTAAAAATTTTCATTCAAATTGACCGCTGAGATCTTTTACGGCATGGAATAATTTTAGATGATTATCCGAAAAGGTAATTTTACGCCTTTCCATAACTATTCTGGCAACTTCAACAGCTTTATCAAAGTCATATTTCACAAAACCGGAACTACCTCCCCAGGAAAAAGAAGGAATATTCTTGGGGGGGAAACCCTCCCCAAAAATATTAGAACAAACTCCGATGATAGTGCCGGTGTTAATCATCGTATTTATTGCAGTTTTCGAGTGATCTCCAATGATTGCGCCCAAAAAGCGTTTGCCCGTATCTATCTTATGTTTGTTCAGCATCACCGAAATCGGACTATAATTATTTTTCAGGTCCGAATTATTGGTATCGGCTCCTAAATTTATCCAGGAACCCAGGTATGAATGCCCCAGAAATCCATCATGTTGCTTGTTCGTATAGCTATGAAAAACGGATTCTTCGACTTCCCCGCCCACTTTGCATACCGGGCCAATAGATGTATTTTTATAAATTTTGGCACCCACTTTTATCATAGAGTCCGAGCCAATCGCCAGCGGTCCCTGGAGAACCGCTTGAGGCAAGACCTGGACATTTTCATCTATCCAAACCGGACCAGATTCCGCATCGATAACAACTCCAGGCATTAAACGAACCGAATCAGCCAAGTAAAGATTATCCTTACCAAGAACATGAACACCAGGACCATTTCGACCATTCAATTTTCCAAAACCGGTACTCTTTTGGCAATCGTTGACAATCTCCTCACCGTTGGAATCAATTAAATCCCATGGATAGTCAATTAAGCGAAAGTGCACCTGCTGTTGGGAAAAATCATTTAAGAGAGGTTCATCCAGTATCAATCCTTCATCCAAATATTTATCCGGAGATTGCCCATCGCCCCGCCAGGCCACAATTGAGTTTCCGGAGACATAAACAGTTTTTTCTGGAATACTGAGAATTTTTTCAGAGTCATCAACACCCATTAAAAGCCGGCCATTGATAAACAGGTATTCTTCTCCTGACCCGGGTGATAAAAGTGTCGACGGTAACAGATAGTGATCCATAAGATATTGGCGAGCAGAGTAATATAAATCCGAGGTTGGGAGATAATGTTTTACCTTTTCCTTCAGTTCATAGATACCGCAACGTAATTCCCATACCGGCCTGAAATAAGTTAAAGGTAATAAATTCTTAAAACCTGAATCTTCGAATAGAACGATTTTCATAATACCGCTCACTATTTAACATTAAATTTATATGTCTTTGTCACCCAGGTATCAACAGCTTTTTTACTAACTTTTGCCGGAATCCAGCGACTTTTTTTCGCCGCTTCAATGGCCAGGGTTAAACAGGTGTCTAATTGGGTAGTATTCTCAATAATTTCAATTGATTCTGCAACACCATTTTTATTTACCAAAAGTAATAAACGGATATATCCAGAGCAAGAGAGTCCTGAAACTGTCGGATAGACCTCCAAAATGGGTTTTGGTGGGATTTCGGGTGCAATGCCGACCACAGTTTCCTGGCTTAACCCAGTTCCGGGAAATTTAGATAAAGAGATCTCCTCCGGAAAATCCGCTTCCTCAGCAGGAACGGGAATAAAGCCGTATGGTTTGGCCGGCGGAGGAACCGTGGCCTGTTTTTTCTGATTGGTCTTAGGGATATCACTCACATATATTTTAATATCGATTGTTTTACTTTCAGGATTGGATAATTTTGTGAATTTTGGAAAAAGATAAAAAAAGATTGTCAACAAAAGAAGAGACGCAATCAGTGCGATCTTTAAGGTTCGTTTATAAAGTTCTTCTTTAATTTTATAATCCGACATTCCCGTTCCTTAAACCCCTTTCAATAGAAAAGATAAAAAAAAAGCAGTGCTGATATCAACACTGCTTTTCAAACCAGATGTTCAATCCCTTTACTTCTTCAGTCTAAAAGTAAAAGGAATGGTCATCCAAACCTTTACGAAACGATCCCTCTGTTTTCCTGGTTTAAATTTAAACTGCTTAGCCGCATTCATGGCCGCATCATCGAGCATTGGATGTGATTTCACAATTTCGACTTTTTCAACATCGCCTTTGGTACCGATGAGCACCTTGACGACAACCATACCCTCAATACCTGCCTTGCGGGCCAGATCGGGATAAGCCGGTTCTACCCGGTTAATCACTACGGGTTTATCCGATAGTGCGTAGAACTCAACAATCGGTTCATCTCCTTCAGGCGGTGGTGGTGGTGTGTCATCCAGAGGCCTCGTAAAATCGATTTCAGTTTCATCAATCGTTAATTCTTCAGGAATATCTTCATCTTCAGATGCAATGGGTATAGAAGGTCGCGCAGGAGGGGGCGGACGATTGATCTGTTCAGTTAGTGGAATTTCGATGGTTTCTATCTTCACATCAACCGCTTTCTCCAGTACATACCCGGACTCAAACTTTTTAAAAGAGTATAGAAACAGAATAATTATGAGCAATGTCACAACAAGTGAAGCTTCGAATACCCGTCGAAATTTTAGCTTTAGATCTACTTCTGGATTTTTGTAAATAAATTGACGTTTTGCCATAGCTAACCTCCGTGGGCTGAAAGCGCTGAGTAATTAATTTTCAATGCCTGTGCCTTCCTGAGTTCCTGCTGGATGTCCGTTACAATTCCCATATCGGCACGTTTGTCTACTCTTAATGAAACGATTAACTGCGGATCATCCACCAACTTATTGTACACAATGGTGCGCAGCTCTGTTAATTTTTTAATCGAAACATCATCAATGACGGCATTATTAAAGCGATCTACCCAGATTGTAGTTACATGACGCTTAGTTGGTAATTTTTCAATTTTGGATGCTTCAGGAAGAGATACTTTTAATCCTTGGAATTCCCTCAATACGGTACTGACCATAAAAAATATCAGTAATTGAAAGATGATATCCGGCATCGAAGCAGTGGGAATACCAATTTTCATTTTTGTCTTTTTTTCGATTATTATTGCCATTGTAAAAGTCCTTTGACCTTAGCAAGACATATCTAATGATTTAATGTATTTAAGCTTCTTCTGGTTCCGCAATGGAAATACGGGTTGCTCCGGCTCTTTTCAATTGATCCAGTACTTTAATATAAATTTCATATTTAGTTTTACGTGAAGTTTTTAGGGAGATGATCAAATTGGGATTATCCAACAATTTATCCCGGACGATATTGTCAACTTCCTCTGCCGTAACAATTTCTTGATCAATAAGGATCTGTCCAGCATCATTTATCAGAACGTTTGCAATATTTTTCTCTCTGATCTCAATAACATCTTGACCCGGTGGGGGGAGAATCAGGTCGAGGCCTTTATCAACATCAATGGTTGTGGTAACCAGGAAGAAGATCAACAGCTGAAAAACAATATCTGGTAAAGAGGCACTGGGTATATCCGGCTCCATGCGCTCTCTATTCCTTTTTATGGCCATTTTCGAACCTCTTTGAATGGTTTAATTATTTTTCCATCTCAACTAAGGTATCAACTAAGTGGACGGAGGCTTCTTCCATATCGATAATCAACTTGTCAATTCGAGCCGTTGACCAATTATAGAAAAGCTGAACAATCATCGCAACGATCAATCCAAAAAGCGTTGTGAGAAGTGCCTGGGAAATACCACCGGCAACCACAGCAGGTGAGATATCATTTGCGGTTCGGATGGAATCAAATGCAATGATCATTCCCCATACTGTGCCCGTAAAGCCAAGCATTGGAGCAATAACAATAATGAAGCCCAGCCAAATCATCCATCTTTCCAGAAACGCCATTTCAATGGATCCGGCATTGGTAATTGATTTTTCTACATAATCAATACCTTGTTTGGCTCGAATCAGTCCAGCATGGAAAATTGAGGCGACCGGACCACGGGTATTCTCACAGATTTCGAGGGCATTCTCTGTTCCACCTTCCTTCAATGCAGTTCTTATTGTTTCAATAAATCGCCTGGTGTTGATCCCTGCACGCCATAATGTCCAAACCTTTGCTAATCCGATTGCGATTCCAAAAATCAAAAACACCAAAATGGGCCACATAAAATCGCCGCCTTGTTTGAAAAGTTCAACCATGATGATTCGACCTCCTAATTCGGTTGGTTTTGAAAATTATTTAAAGTTTGATAATACCAAATTTTACATATTACATGATCTAAAGTCAATATTTTTTTATAATTCGAATTACTTTATTACCTCACATCCTTATTGAGCATGGCAATTCTATTGGCTTCATCAAAAGACCTTAGGGCCTCAAGGAATTGGTTATCATAATGTAACCAGACAAAATAAAAACCGGCCTTGTCCCAGTATTGTCTGGCAATCTCGCTCTTCAGTCGAGCTGAAATAAACTCAGGATCTTTCTCAAAAATATTCTCATCCAATTCAACCTCCCGGTCTATACAGAAAGCTTTAAATTCCTCAATGATAGTATCATCAATTTTAAAGTCTCTGGTATATCCCCTCAGGTTTGTTTTCAAATCGGTATGGGCAGAGGCATATTTATCGGCAAAATCGAAAAAAACCCGTTTACTATACATCTTACCAATCACTTTCGGAAAGCGACTGTAGCTTTCATAGGGAACAACAATATCCGGACGAATACCTCCACCCCCGTAAACAACGCGACCAGCGCGCGTTTGAAATTGAGGGCGATTTAATAAACTGTCCTCGCTGGTCCAGGAGGTGTCCATCGCCTCGGTATAGTACTCCTTAACATTTTTACCTTTATAATCGCGCTGAATCAAGCGTCCGCTGGGGGTAAAATACCGTGCGGTGGTTACCCGAACGGCAGAGCCGTCATTGAGGGGAAACTCTTTTTGAACCAGGCCTTTTCCAAAACTGTTTGTCCCCAGGACCAAACCACGGTCGTAATCCTGAATCGCACCTGCAACGATTTCAGAAGCAGATGCGGATCCCCGGTCAATCATCACAATTAAAGGAAGGTCATAGGATTTCCCCTGGCTGTTCCATTGATCCGAGTAAAATTTTTCTTCCACCCGCTCGTTTCTTCCCCGGGTTTCAACGACTATCTGATGTCCGGATATAAACTTGCCCGCCAATTTGACAGCTTCATGAAGATATCCACCGGGATTCGACCTCAGGTCAAGAACCAATCGCTGCATACCACTATTGAGCAGCTCGGTAATTGCTTCTTCTGTTTCACTTGAGGTGGTTGCGGCAAAGCGATTTACCCAGATGTATCCTGTGCTGTCATCTGCCATGAACCTTGTGGTCACTGTATAGATTGGGATGACATCCCGGATAATAGTGAGATCAAAAGATTCACTTACTCCCTCCCGCACAATCGTTACTTCCACCGTGCTCCCTTTAGGTCCTTTTAATTTTTTAGGGACATCCTCACGTTTAATTCCAATTGCAGATTTTCCATCTATTTTCACAATCCTATCCCCGGATTGCAGACCCAGCTGATCGGCAGGTGATCCGACAATGGGAGAAATAACAGTGATGTATCCATCAATCACATCGAATTCAATTCCGATGCCTTCATATTTTCCACTGAAATCTTCCTTATTTCGTTCAACACGTTTTGGTTCGATGTAAACACTATGTGGATCTAGCTCGGCCAACATGCCACTGATTGCACCCTGTACAGCCTTATCCCACTCAACCTCTTCAACATAATAATACTTCACAAGCTGCATCACTCTGAGTACTTTATCAATCTGTTGCCGGGATAACTCCTCGTAATCTGCCAGAAGATTTTGATTAAGCAAAACTCCAATTATGCCAAAAAAAACAATTAAAATTAAGACATAATAGGGAGTTTTTTTATTCCTTAACATTTATTTAATCCTCCTTTTCTGCTTTCGACAATCCTTAAATATCATCACACAAATAATAATGAAAGAACCGTGACAACAAACTCCTTCAAATTTATATCGATTCAAAAAAGTCTGTTCAACATGTTTATACTACTATACGAATTATACGACAAGAAATCTGTTTAGGGTCATTATTTTTAGATTTCAGTCAATACATAATTTACTCAAATTTCCCCTAATATACAGCGGTATTTGATCATCTTCATTTATTTATGTTATTAAGGCAGCAGAATAGATGCCGCCAAGACAGTGGTCCATAATCCTTTTTTATCACCAATGGCAGATTGAGTTACATTTCTGGTACGTACAATTTTTCCACTTATTTTCCAGATTTCCTTCTTGTTATCCCAACTGGAATCGGGATCAAAATCGACTCCCAAAACAGTTGCCAGCATTGTGGCAGCAAGATCTTCAGCATATTCTCCCGCTTTACGATCCGTTTCACCAAAGCTGTGATGTTCTGATAAGTAACCACAAGCTTCTTTCTCAGCCGGAATTGCTACCCCCACTGATGCGGCAATAAGCCGGTTGGGCTCACAGGTCGCGTTTTTGCTCATGACGACATGAACAATTTGTCCAGGCATAAGTTGTCGAAGTCCCGCTGCCACAGATATCATCTTACAGAATGGAGGAAATATCGAAGAGACGCCAACCAGATTTAAGGAAGCAATTTTTGCATTTCGCAAAGCCATCTCAAAACTGGTCAGTTTTTCTTTATGCCGGCCTACACCTTTGGTGAAAAACATCTTAGATGGGATATACATTTCAAATACCCCTCTAACTGTTATCTGAGTTATCGATCATAGCAGAGTTATCCATTAGTTCCTGATCAATAGTCTCCTGACTTTCCCATTCTTTTAAGATCTTTTGGTTACGGTAACGAATTGCATATATCGAACCTAACAAGATAACAATTATAATCAACCAGATCAAATTCTCCCAATTAAATATTAAAAACCACTGATAAGTATCCTTCAACCAGCGGTACCAGGCAAGCTCAAAATCGATGATATCAAATTTAGTAGCTTTCTCGAGAGACTTTTGATATCCCTCGCTTTTAATCCATTCAAAAAAAGTTTTCCATGGTACTCCATTTTGCTCTAATAAATTTTTTAAAAATATAACAGCAGTCAGACTTTCGTGGTAGGCTAATCTGGCTCGCATGACGGAGAAGAAATTCAGACTGTCAATATCAGAGAGAGGTACCAGATTGTTCGCAAAAAGTGCATTTGAAATAATCACACCCTGTTCGATGTATATTCTCCTACCTGAAAGATATTCAGCTAATCCCTCGTTCAACCATAGTGGTACATCTACACCAGAAAATTTTGAATGAAAATAGAGATGGGATAATTCGTGGCGTAAGACCTGTCCAAAATCATCATTGGTCATATACCACCCCGGTTTTTTTAAAGTAATACTATGATCTTGCGAGGAATAATATCCATTACTCCAATCCGGAAGGCGCGAAACTGTTCCCTTATCATATTCTTTTCTTGAGGCAGGTATTCGAATTGTAATGATCCCTTTCAATTGCTGGTCATAAAATGACTCATAAACCGGGATGCTCGATTTTAAATTACTCAAGATGATTTTTGAAAGATTTTCGTCTTCAACTTGATAAGAGATTCTAAAATTTTGATACATGATTTCAACGCTACGTGATTGTCCCAGGCCAATCTGAATGGACAGCATTAAAACCAAAATCATAAGGAAACAGATTAAGATCTTTTTCTCTAAAAAAACTTTAATTTTCATTTATTTATTCTTACAACTGTTCATACATAAATCAATGATAATATAAACAATATTCAGATTAAATGTTTTGGAGAGAAAATCTAAATTAAAGGAATTTCAAAATAATTTTTTTGATTTTCAGGAAAAGTTTTGAGCGACCTTCTTCTCTCCCTCCTGAATATCAACTTTCCATAGAACAACTGCACCCGAAATGAACAGAATGAGTATTGAGAGGATACCTAAGCGGGCACTTCCGGTCAGAAGCGTCACCGTTCCCATAAGAAAGGGTCCAATAACAGCTGCAAACTTACCCAGCATATTGTAAAATCCAAAAAATTCAGCTGATTTATCAATCGGAATGATGCGAGTATATAAACTTCTGCTTAACGCCTGTATACCTCCTTGAAAAAGACCAACCAAACCTGCTAAAAAATAGAAATGCCATTCATGCTGCATAAAATAGCCCAGGAAGGTGATACAAATATATCCGATGATCCCGGACATGATAGCCCGCTTGGGACCTATTTTATTGGCAATCCATCCATATCCCAGAGCAGCCGGAAAGGCAATGAACTGAACCATTAACAATGCGGTAATCAGTGTACTATCCGAAAAATGAAGTGATTTTCCATAATCAACGGCCATGCGGACAATGGTATCAACTCCATCGATATAAAGCCAGTACGCCAGCAAGAACAAGGCTACAACCTTGTAATGCCTCAAATCCCGGAGTGTATCCAAAAGTTGTTTCCAGCCCAGGGAGACCGCTTTTCCCATACTCACTGTTTCTGCGAAACGAGGTTCTTTAACAAATATCATAATGGGAATCGAAAATATTCCCCACCAGAGGGCCACGGTCAAAAAAGAAATCTTGATCGCGGTTGCGGCATCTGGAAGACCAAAAGCAGAATAATTAAGGTACATCATGACATTTGCTGAGAAGAGTATACCCCCGCCGATATAACCTAAGGCATACCCCAGAGAGGAGATAAAATCCACTTCTTTTTTGGAAGCTACCGCAGGTAATAATGAATCATAAAATATATTTGCCCCTGACCACCCAATAGCCGCGGTCACATAAAAAACGACTGCCCATTGCCACAGGCCCTGTTCTAATAACCTTAAACAACCGGTCATGATGATCCCGAAAAATGCAAATGTAGCCAGAAACTTTTTTTTAGTGCCCGCTTTATCAGCAATGGCCCCTAAAAAGGGAGCAAGCGCAGCGATTACAATGGAGGCAATCGAATTAGCCATACCCAGATAAAAGGTACTGTGGGCAGGATTTGCAGAATCTGCCCAGTAGGACTTGAAAAAAAGGGGGAAAAATCCCGCAATAATTGTGGTCGCAAAAGCAGAATTAGCCCAATCATAGAGTGCCCAGCTATATTTGGCGGTTCGATTGCTTTTCATGGGTGCTAATTTAAGGGGAACAGGGCGAATTGCAAAACAGAATTCTCCGGATCGACAAAAAATTAACCGGTCAAATTTTCATATTATAGAACAGACATTGATTCGCTAGCTGCATGGCTCGGTGTCAGAATATAAAAAAAAACCCCTTTTCAAAAGGGGGCAGATGAAGAAAATATGGAAAAAAACCTACTTATAGCTCTGTAAGGTCTTAATGTAATTGGCTCTCTCAAAGGGGGCGGGATCGGCAACGGCCTGATAGCTCATACTCCCCTTCATTTGTTGAATGGATTCATATTCGTTTTTCAGCATCCACTCCTGGACACCCTTTAACAGCTGTTCGATCTTTTGAACACCCTCTTTTAATAGTAGTGCGGCTATCATAGTAACATCCGCACCAACCATGGTCATCTTAATAATGTCCTCCGAAGAATGAATACCAGTAGTCGCTGCCAGACTTGCCTTTATCTTTCCATAAAGTACAGCAATCCAGCGAAGAGGCAGACGCATATCATGGGAAGCACTTAATTGCAGATTGGGAACCACTTCCAGTGCATTTAGGTCAATATCCGGTTGATAGAAGCGGTTAAACAAGACCAAACCATCGGCACCCGCATGATCCAGTTTCGCTGCCATATTTGCAAACGCTGAAAAGTTTGGGCCAAGCTTAATGGCAACAGGAATATTCACTGTTTTTTTGACTGTCTCAAGATTTTCAATATACAACTGCTCAACCTTTTCTGAAGTCATATTGATATCAGTGGCAATGTAATAAACATTCAGCTCAAGGGCGTCCGCCCCGGCTGCTTCAATTTTTTTAGCATAGTCCATCCAACCACCTGGTGAAACACCGTTCAAACTACCGATAACTGGTATGTCCACGGCCGCTTTTATTTTCTTTATCAGCTCCAGGTATTCTTCAGCATGTAAATTTTTAAACTCCTCCGGCTCCGGAAAATAACTGAGCGATTCCGCAAAACTTTCGCTTCCATGACTCATGAAATGATCAATTTCGTTTATCTCATGATTAATTTGCTCTTCAAACAAGGAATACATAACAACTGCCGCGGCACCAAAATCCTCTGCCTGTTTCACCTGATCCACATCGGAAGATATGGGTGAAGCCGCCAGGGCAATCGGATTTTTTAGTTTTAATCCCATGTAGGATGTGGTTAAATCCATATCTTTCTCCTTCAATTTATATACCAATCCATACTCGTATTCCCACAGACTTTCTTTTCGAAATTTCCAGT
This sequence comes from uncultured bacterium, assembly GCA_965370645.1. GTDB lineage: Bacteria > Calditrichota > Calditrichia > RBG-13-44-9 > RBG-13-44-9 > RQOF01. Next base: position 14,413 of record CBDUVK010000002.1, on the reverse strand, counting down.
CTCGGGATTTTCAGATTAGGCACTGGTTTCTGATTTATCATACATTTTCGCCATTTTTTCATAGAACTGCCATCTGTCCGTTACTTCCTGCTGAGCCATCTTCAGTAACATCTTGGCCCGCTCAGGCATGCTTTTGGTTAACATTTTATAGCGAGTTTCGTTATAGATATAATCCTGCAACGGAATTTTCGGTGCTTTGGAATCCAGTTTGAAAGGATTTTCACCATTCTTAGCAAGTGCCGGATTGAAACGAACCAACGGCCAGTATCCGGAATCGACTGCTAATTTTTGCTGGGTTAAACCAAATTTCATATTAATTCCATGGGCAATACAGTGACTGTATGCAATAATCAGGGAGGGGCCATCATAACTTTCTGCTTCTATGAATGCTTTGACAGTCTGAACATCATTAGCACCCATCGCTACCTTGGCCACATAGACCGAACCATAGCTAATGGCCTGCATGGCCAGATCTTTTTTGGGGGTGGATTTACCCGCAGCAGCAAATTTTGCAACACTGCCCAATGGGGTGGCCTTGGACATTTGGCCACCGGTATTCGAATATACTTCGGTATCCAGCACCAGAATATTTACATTTCTCCCGGATGCGATCACATGATCCAATCCACCATAACCGATATCATAAGCCCAGCCATCACCACCGATTATCCATACACTCTTGGTAACCAGGAAATCTGCCAAACTCAACAGAAGTTTTGCTTCCTTTTCTTTAAATTTAGTCAGGACATTCTTCAGCTTTTTGACCCGATTTCGTTGTGCGAAAATACTCGCTTCATCTGTCTGTTCTGCCTGCAGAAGTTCTTTAACCAGGCCATCTCCAATCTTTCCCTTAAGTTTTTGCAATAGTTCTTTCGCCTGCTCGGTATGTTTGTCAATCGTTAATCTGAATCCAAAACCAAATTCCGCATTATCTTCAAACAGTGAATTTGACCAGGCGGGACCTCTTCCATCTCTATTGAAAGTCCAGGGTGTGGTCGGTAAATTTCCTCCGTAAATCGAAGAACAGCCGGTTGCATTGGAAGCGATCATCCGGTCTCCAAACAGCTGTGAAATCAGTTTTACATAGGGTGTCTCTCCACATCCTCCACAGGCACCTGAAAATTCGAACAGGGGTTCCAAAAATTGGGAACCTTTAACCGTATCGACTTTGAGTTGGGTACGATCCATCTCAGGAATTTCCAGGAAATAATTCCAGTTCTCCCGTTCGTCTTTGCGGAGGGGTATTTGCGGTTGCATATTGATCGCCTTTAAGCCAACTTTCTCTTTATTCTTGACAGGACAAACCTCCACACAAAGATCACATCCCGTACAATCCTCGGGCGCTACCTGCAGGGAGTAACGGGATTTTTCAGGCCACTCTTTTCCGCGAGCTTCCGTAGATTTAAACGTCTTGGGGGCTCCGTTCAGATATTTTTCATCATATATTTTAGCCCGGATAACTGAATGAGGACAGACTAAGATACATTTATTACATTGAATACAAATCTTTTCATCCCATACCGGAATTTCCATCGCGATATTTCGCTTCTCCCACTGGGTCGTTCCGGAAGGGAAGGTCCCATCTTTGGCAAAAGCACTGACCGGAAGATCATCTCCATGGCCGGCAATAATTGTCGCGGTAACATTTTTTACAAAATCAGGTGCTTCATCGGGAACGATAGGTGGCAATTCGATCTTACTGGAAGCTTTTTCCGGGATTTTCACCTCATGCAGGTTTTCCAAAGTCTTGTCTACTGCAGCAAAATTTCTTTTAACAATCTCCTCACCTTTGATACCATAGGTTTTTTTGATGGAATTTTTGATAGCCGCGATAGCTTCCTTCTTGGGTAAAACCCCGGAGATCGCGAAGAAACAGACCTGCATAATTGTATTAATACGCGATCCCATACCGGTTTCTTTAGCGACATCATACGCATTAATGACATAAAATTTCAATTTTTTATCGATAATATCTTGCTGAACCTTGCGCGGAATTTTATCCCAGATTTCTTCAGGACCAAAGGGCGCATTAAGAAGGAACGTTGCTCCAGGAATCGCTGAGCGTAGCATATCGTACTTTTCCAGGAACACAAACTGATGACATGCCACAAATTTGCTCTGGCTGATCAGGTAAGTTGAAAGGATTGGCTTTTTGCCAAAGCGGAGGTGAGAGGTTGTAATAGCTCCTGCTTTTTTTGAATCATAGACAAAATATCCCTGCGCAGAGAAATCGGTGCCTTCTCCAATAATCTTAATGGAATTTTTATTGGCCCCCACCGTACCATCTGCACCCAGGCCATAGAACATTCCCCGGAATACATCCTTACCCTCCGTAGAAAAATCCGGATCATATCCGATATTGGTATTGGTAACATCATCATGTATTCCGACCGTAAAATGATTCTTGGGACTACTCTTGGTCATTTCATCGAAAACTCCTTTTACCATTGCAGGAGTAAATTCTTTGGAAGACAGACCATAACGCCCACCAATCACACGCGGCATCTTTGCAAAGGGAAATGGCCCTTCAACGGCAGCTTCATGTAATGCGGTAATTATATCTTTATAGAGAGGTTCCCCGGCACTTCCCGGTTCCTTGGTACGGTCCAATACAGCCAGAACTTGTACAGATTTGGGTAAAGAAGAGATAAATGCCTTTATGGAAAACGGACGATAAAGCCGAACCTTTAAGATGCCTATTTTTTTCCCTTTCTCTGCCAGGTAATCAGCCGTCTCCTGGGCGGCTTCAGCACCGGAGCCCATCAAAATGATGACCCTTTCCGCTTCAGGATGACCAAAATAATCAAACAGGTGATAAGAGCGTCCCACTCGTTTGGCAAATTTATCCATCTGTTTCTGAACAATGTCCGGACAGGCTTCATAAAATGGATTTACTGTCTCCCTCGCCTGAAAAAATACATCCGGATTCTGTGCTGTGCCCCGGATAAAAGGATTTTCAGGAGATAATGCCCTTTCCCGGTGGGCAATGACCAAATTATCATCGATCAGCGCCCGCATATCATCCATGGTAAGTTGTTCAATTTTTTGAACCTCATGAGATGATCTGAATCCATCAAAAAAATGAATAAAAGGTACCCGGGCTTCCATGGAAGCTGCCTGCGAGATTAATGCAAGATCCATTATTTCCTGAATAGAACCGGAGGCAAGCAATCCGAATCCGGTGGAGCGTGTGGCCATTATATCACTATGATCTCCAAATATAGAGAGAGCGTGTGTTGCCACAGTCCGTGCCGAAACATGAAAAACTGTGGAGGTCAGTTCACCGGCAATTTTAAACATATTGGGTATCATCAGGAGCAGTCCCTGCGAAGCAGTGAATGTGGTAGTCAGGGCACCACTTTGAAGAGCCCCGTGTACCGCACCGGATGCGCCACCCTCACTCTGCATTTCAACCACGCTGGGGATAGTGCCCCAAATGTTTTTTTGTCCCTTTGCCGACCACTCATCAGACAATTCTCCCATGGATGAGGAAGGTGTGATCGGATAAATGGCAATGACCTCATTAATCTTATGAGCAACGTACGCAGCCGCCTCATTTCCATCGATAGTCACTTTATCTCGCTGCATCATTTTCTCCTCTTAGATAAGAATTAATACTAAATCTACTATGTTTTTCAGACCTGTAAATTCAGATCGCTTATAAAAATCAAGTTTAAAGATATTGATTTCGATAAAGTTTTTCAAGATATAAAAAATATTATTATCACAAATAAAGCTCTCATCGCACCTGGAAGGATAATACCTTCAAATTAAATAACAATGGATTAACATAATTCCGATTTATTACATTTCACACCATGAGTTTTCAAGGAGAACAAATCATCAATGACCATTTTTGTAATCCTGAAATCGATATTATGCTTAAAAAAACGATAAGGGAACGAGACTAATCGGTGAGCAAATTGCATTATGGTAAAGGGCCCTCGGTCAAAAATACAGTTCCGAACTGTTTTGCGGTGGACCTTAGGTCATAAAACTAACACCATTTTTCACAAAGCAATCTCTTGCAAAGAATAAAATAAAATATTATCATTACATATTACAATTCCCACAAGTGAGGAAGCATTATGAGAACACCCACCTACTTTCCACTCATCCATAATGAGAGAGTAAAAACCCACAAATCCATGAAGGTATTCGATCCCTATAACGGCGATACGCTCGCTAAAGTTTACCTGGCTGACGGAGACTTTTTAGATATGGCAGTAGAAAGTGCCCAGAAAGGATTCCAACTCTCACGGCATTTTACCGGATTTGAACGATACGACTTATTATCCAAAATTACCCAGGGTATCAAGAAAAACGAGGATATGTTGGCACAGACTATTAGGAAGGAAAGTGGAAAACCGATCAAATTTGCGCGAAATGAGGTAAACCGGGCACAGCTCACATTTAGCTGGGCTGCGGAAGAATCACGGCGCTTAAACGGGGAATTTCTCCCGCTGGATGTTGCGCCCCAAACCAGCGGATATTATGCGATTACCAGACGATTTCCTCTTGGCGTAGTTCTGGGCATTTCGCCTTTCAACTTTCCCCTTAATCTAATTGCACATAAGATTGCACCTGCTCTTGCTGCAGGAAATTCCATCATACTTAAACCCGCATCGGCAACCCCCTTAACCGCCCTGAAACTCGGTGAGATCATACAGGAAGCGGGGGCACCACCTGGTGTGGTAAACATTATCCCGGCAAGTGGCAAGAGTATTGAACCGCTTGTGAAAGATGGCCGGATCAAAAAATTGAGTTTTACCGGCAGTAGTCAGATTGGTTGGTATCTGAAATCAATTGCAGGAAAGAAAGGAGTTACTCTGGAATTGGGGGGAAATGCAGCGGTTGTCGTGGAATCACAAATAGATTGGCAGAATATCATCCCCCGTTTGGTCCTGGGTTCCTTCGCCTATGCCGGCCAAGTCTGTATTGCAATTCAGCGCATCTATGTGAGAGACACCATTTTTGACCAGTTTATCTCAAATTTTATCAAGGAAACCAAAAAAAGTGCCCTCTCGGGTAATCCCGCTCGCGATAACACCATCATCGGTCCCATGATCTCATTGGATGCCACCAAACAAGCGGAAAGTTGGGTAAATGAGGCGGTCAAAAGCGGAGCCAAACTCGTCCACGGTGGTAAAAGAGAGAAAAATTTTCTAGAAGCTACTATTTTAACAAATACTTCTCCGGATATGAAAGCGGTATGTGAAGAGATCTTTGCACCGGTGGTATCGATAGAATCATACCATGAGTTTGAGGACGCCATCAAAATAGTAAACAATTCTCATTATGGCCTGCAGGCCGGTTTATTTACCCATGATATCCGACAGATCCAATATGCATATAATGCACTGGAGGTTGGCGGACTCATCATCAATGACTATCCGACTTTCAGAATTGATCCCATGCCATATGGGGGAACCAAGGATAGCGGACATGGAAGAGAAGGAATTCGCTATGCGATTGAGGAGATGACTGAACTGAAACTTTTGGTAATTAATGGGGCCTAGAAAAATTCTAATTTCCTGACTTATGTCTTGACAAAATAATTCCTTATGATTAAATTTTTTTAAACTTACGGATATCTCCTCTCTGACCCATTTCGTTAATTCAAAATCCGTAAGTGTTATGTTGGAGAGGTTAAATGATCTTTTTTGATGGAGGTAGTTTTTTATATGCCCACTGGTACTGTAAAATGGTTTAATGAGAACAAGGGATGGGGTTTCATAGTTCCCGACGATGGTGGGGATGATGTTTTCGTTCATTATTCAGCAATCGGAAGTGAGGGTTTCAAAACTCTGAAGGAAGGACAGAAAGTGGATTACGAACTCAAGTTGGGGAAAAACGGAAAATACCAGGCAGATAATGTAAAAATGCCTGAAGAATAGCATCATCTCGTCTCAAAGCATTACCCGGTTTTCCTCTCTGAAAATCGGGTTTTTTATTGTATTCAAGACACTAGTACCTAGTCAAAGAATGTGATTTAGTTAAAATCGATCTTAATGAAAAATCGCTAGATAATCAGGGGTACTGTTTCATAAATATTCTGACTGTCTATCCGGTTACCGGTCCGGCAAAGCCATGTCCGGCTACGCCGTGCCAGATGGGCGCCAGACAGACTGGTATGAGTCTCGGCCGGCATTATTTTCCCTCCTATTTTATTATTAACCACCCCCATAGCCCCCCTCCTTACTAAGCAATCCTGTCCGGATAAAAATGAATTTTCATCATTTTATCGATTTCTCTAAATTGGCTGTTTCCTGTGACCCTCCCCTAGCCCTATAAATAGGGCCTTTCCCCTCCCTTATGTCCGTCGGTAGCCGGATCCGCCCACTGGCGTGACATAAGGGAGGGGATTTAGGGGTGGGTCAATTCTACCAGCTGAATATGAATTTCTCTAAATAACTCTAATCTTTAAATGCTATTATTACTTTATTATGAATAGTCATTAGCTCTCTTAAACGGACAGTAATGCTTAGTAAGGAGGGGGAACGTGGGGTTTCAAGTTATTAGGGAAACTACCTTTTACTTATTTTCCATCTCAAATGAAATTTCTAAATTATTCCTTCGTAACCTTTTTTTGAAAATAATAATAAAATGGTATACCTGAGCTCACCAATATTATGCCCGCCAATGTTTCCTGCGGTTGATCCATAAAGGTGTTTATCATAATCCAGCAGGTAATTAAGATGTAAATAATTGGTGTAACCGGATATCCCCAGGCTAAATATGGTTTTTCCTGCTGAATCTGTTTACGTCTGAGAATAAAGAGACCAATGCCTGAGAGCGCACCAAAGACCACCATCACAAATACCGTATAGGTCAGCAGCTGATTAAAACTTCCCGATAATATCAAAATAACAGTCCAACCGAATTGCAACCACAGTGCCTGGCTCGGGGTATCAAACTCTTTATGCAACTGCCCAAATCTTTTAAAAAACAGCCCTTCCCGACTCATCGCATAGTAAATTCTTGCCCCGGAGAGAATAGTGGAATTCAAAGTGCTGGTAACGGCAATAAGAATCATAACCGTAAATACAGCCGTCAATCCACCTCCACATAAGTTTTCAAATGCCACATATCCTATATCCACTATATTTCGCATCTCCACTAATGGTAGTGCGAGAATATAGACGAAATTTATCAAGACATAGAAGATTACCACGGTGATGACACCCAAAAGAGTTGCTCTGGGAATGGCATAGTTTGGATCTTTCACTTCACCTGCAACATAAGCCAGAACCGTCCATCCGGAATAGGTAAAATAAACACCAATTAAAGCTACCCCGATGCGGGAAAGCATTGAAAAAGAGATTTTATCCGGAAGAAGGGGATACATATTTGCCCACTCCCCTTTTGGAGAAGAAAACCCGATCAGGATGTAGGCGAGCAGGACAAAGATACTTGAAAAGGTTAAAATTCCCTGCCATTGTAATCCCTTTCGAACACCCTTGTGGTTTATGAAAGTAAATATTAATGTTATCACAATAGCAAAAATTCTAATTGAGGTAAGTTTTAATCCGATTACGGGGATAGTGAGGGAAAAAATCTGAATTTCATAAGGTAAAAAATTTATAAAATAGTAACCAAATCCTACCGAGATAACAGCAATTGAACCTGTATAGGTAACGAGTAAAGCTGACCAACCAAATAAAAATCCGAGTAATGGGTGAAAAGCCCGGGAAAGATAGTGGAAATCCCCACCGGCATTGGGAATGCGCGAAGCAAGTTCAGCATAGGTGAGACCGCCACAGAAGGCGAGAAATCCACCCAACAGCCAGAGGAAGATTAATGTGCCTGTATCATTCACAAACTGGGAAATATAGCCGGTTGTGGTAAAAATTCCAATCCCGATAATATTGCCCACAATCAATACATATGCATCTCTGGTGTTAAAAATTCTTAAGAGAGATTTTCCGGCAGACATAGGTAATTACGGGTAACTTTATTTTATCATTTACTTCGCGAAGAAGAGATTTCTTCACTTTTTTAATGAAGGATCATTTAAAATATTAGCTGAAATTTATCTGGTAAATGGCAATCATTGGGTGGACAATTGAAACCGCATCACCCGATTATTACCGGAATCTGCTATATAAACCATTTGTTCTTCCAACACCGGAGTTACCGCAATTCCTTTGGGATTATTGAACTGTTTAGCACCATTGCCAATACCCAGGACGGATTGTATTTGTTTTCCTGAGTTTCCCGCAAAGCGGTAAAAACCGGGGAGCGGACGATCGGATAAAGAATCTGCAACAGACCGGCCGGCGTCTACCAGAAATATGAATCCATTTTTATCAATAGCTACATCTTCTAAATTCCAAAATTTATCAACAGCATAAATGTCTGTTCCGATAAAAGAGGTATTAGGCGTTAATATTTCCTGACCCTCAAAAAGTCGGGTGGTAATATGCTGAAATTTATAAGCATTTTCGAGCAGGCTGGTTCTGCCGGTGTGAGTAAACATAAACTGGGTGGTATTTTCACGGCTTGAAATATCCAGGAACATTTCTCGTAAGGAGACAACAGCGGTAGGTAAAATCGTGGAGAAGAGTGCGGTCCCATTCACTTCAAAAGGTAACTTTCCTTTCAAGGTGTGATTTGCATAAAAATCATAGATAAAACTGAACTCCACAAAATTACTACTGCTATCTTCAGGTTCTATCACTGTTACATAATATTCAAAACCGTTATAAACGGAGATTCCGGTAAATTGACGGGTCGGTTCACTGGCCTGTTCGTATACAACCTCAATTGGGGCAGCGGCAATATTATGAGCTGCAGCATACATATCGATTTTAAAGATTTTATTTGTTTTATTAACGATAAGAAGATCAAGGCTATCATTCTGGGTGATAGCTTCAGGGTGCTCTATAAATTGGGATATTCCCTGGATGGTGCCGCCGACGTCCATCATAATGATTTGATTCGCATCCGTATTACAGACATATACGAAATTGTCCACGCCAAAATAGATATCAGATGGATTGCGAAATGAATAACCATTTTCGTCATCCAGGATTGGATTTAACAAATTATAAACAGCCTTATTTAAATTCTCATAGCGATCTTCTTCACTGGGAATGGATGGCAGCGGATATTTTTCGTGATTACATTGAAACATTAACATGAATAATGCTAACGAAATCCCAAAACATATTTTATACATAAAACAATACCCCTTTTAAAACTGTATGTTCAAAGCGAACCTATTCACATAACCAAGTCTGCCAAAATTTGAGAAAGAATAGTCGACCCCCACCCCAATCCCTTTAAGCGGGATGAGCAAACCAAAACCGGTGGAAAAATTCTCTTCAGTCCTGGCGGTTGCAAATCCGGCCCGCAGGGCAAACGTTTTTCGCCACCAGTATTCCAATCCAAAATTTACATTTTCGACATTATCATTGGGATGGTTCAACTGGACAGAACCTGAAATCATGTTATTTTCTGTCTGATATAATTCGCCGGCAACACCAATTCTGAAGAGGATTGGCGGTGGAAATTTTTGAAAGTCACTCTTGGTAATCTGTTCATTATCAAGATTTTTGTAGGTAAAACTACCTGAAGGTGCCATATCACCCCCAAAATTAGTTACAGCTACGGCAAATCTGATCGATTTCCAACCCGTCTTATAGTAAGTTCCCAAATCGAACAGCAGGGAGCTCATGGTCAATTCAGCCAGTGTCTCATGCATGTATTTCACAGAGATACCAAAACTGAATTTATCGGTCATTTTTCTTGAATATGATAATCCGATGAGGGCATCCGCATAGCGAAAGAAATTGCCGGTACCATAGGGGAATAATTCAGTGGTCTCCTCCATTTCCTCAGTGTGTAAATAAGTTACCGCCAGTCCAACTGTATTGACGCCATCCAAATGATAAACCAGGCCCAAATATTCAAGTTGAATATCGACAATCCATTGGGTGTTGGAGAAAAACACTTCGTTCTTATCAAATTGCGAAATACCGGCTGGGTTGTAAAAAAGAGCCTCAGCATCATTTGCAATAGCGATGTAGGCCTGTCCCATCGCCTCAGCACGGGGACCTACACCAATTTTAAGAAACTGAGCAGCAGAGGTACCCACCCGTTGTCCCCCTAAATTAGGCAATAATTGGGCATAGATTACCTGATGAATAAAAATGAACAGGATCAGGATTAGGGTGTTCCTCATATAAATCTCCAACTACACTTAAAACTCCAGTGATATTCCGAAACGGATTTGCCGCGGTTCTCTATACCTGGCTGGATTAAACGGAAAAGGACTCGAAATAGGATAAAAGCGATCCGGATAGAGCGGATCATTCCAACTGAGAGGCGTCGGATCGCCATACTCATAACCAGTCCCAGTTACATTATTGATAATATTGGTATTCCGGAAATTAAAAATATTTGTGACTTCAATACTAAAAATATATCGCATTCGGTAGATGGCAAAAAACTTTCTAAAACTGACATCTGCCCACTGCCAGAAATTCCCGACTTGACTGTAACGAAGGCTCTGATCGATCGCCGTGGTGTATACCGGTCTTCCATCTTCCGGCCGGAAATAATTAAATTCAACAGGCGTATAACGTCTCCCCGCCATGCCAAACCATCTAAAATTGAGGTTCCAATCATCAAATATTTTTACCCCAAAAATACTCGGGGCTCTTCCACTAGGTACATTGTAATTTAGATTGAAAGAAAGCTGCCATGGCCTGTCCCATCGAGCATAAGATTCTTTGATGGGTTCTTCGTTTATACTTCCCTGTGCTACTAACAAACCAACATCAGGTGAGGACGCCTTGGTGGTTGTCAATGCAAAGGAACCATTGAAGACAGCTGAGAAGTAGGTTCCCATTCGAGTGCGAAATTCTCCTTCAATTCCTCGAGAGCGCGCATAGTCAAGATTAATATAGAAAATCGCTGAACCAACCCGGGGAATCCCACGGATGGTAGTGGTTTGAACATAGTCAAAAATGTCCGTATAATATGCAGTAAAATTAAACACATTGTTTTTATTAAGTTTGTACCGGAATCCCAACTCATACTTCACGGAAGTCTCCGGATTAAGATTGGGATTTCCAAATTTCTGGTAGGCAGATTTTGAACTCACTCCACTCAATTTTGCATAAACAAATTGTGGCCTGGGCAATTTTGAAAAATGTCCATAATTAAAAAATAGCATCAGATTATCTGACACCGGATGTGATACCGCAACCCTTGGCATGAATCGCAATTTAAATCGATGTCCAAATAGTTTATAGGTATTATCCAGATAACCCTGTCTCATTTCCGGTGTGAGGAGATTGGTGGTATCCTGCACCGCCTGATCTACAAACTCACCGGGCATCCAGTAGTCCAGCCGGGCACCCACATTAAGGTAAAAACCCTCAAATTTTATATTATCCTGCGCATAGATGGCCCCGTCAGCCGGAAAGACCCGGTAGATATCCTGGGTTGAACCAAAACCCCCTTCCAGCCAGGGATCCACAATATCAATCATTTGCATCTCTTTGAAGGCACTTTCAAATCCCACTTTAACGGTATGGATATTACCGAAAAGCTTTGTTAAATCGCCTCTAAAGGTATACCATTCAATATAGTGGTCGTGCCAGAAGGTGGAATTACCGTAATCATAGAATCCATCACCAGGAATAATGCGGACTTTTGTTGAATCATTGCTGGGGATATAATATTGCACAGGCAACCGGGCCACATCAATTGGTTTACCATAGACAGTCCAGTGTTCTCCATTCCAGTCGGATCGCAGATGTGCCCAGTATTGGCTCAGCTGTAATGCATAGAAAGTGGTATTGTTGAGGGTATGCCGCCACAGAAAAGAGAGTTTCTCATTATCATGGGTATAGGTGTTAAATATATCCAGATTCATGGAGTAATCATAGGGAAAGCCTGGACCCGGTTCGACATACTCAAGAGTGGTTTGTAGAGCCTGGGTATTTTGATTTATGGTAATGGAACGATTATATGAAAATATCAATTCCTGGGTGGGATTCATTTTCCAGGTCAATTTAAACAAGCCCGACCAGTTGTTATTTTGGCGGGGAGCCAGTGAAGTGGGGGTCAGTACATTTCTTCCAAAAAGCCTAAGGGTAGGCGAAATCGAAGAATAAAGCTGGTTAGCGGTACGCCTGGTATAATCATCAGCAAGATGGGCATAAAAATTTCCGAAAAAATAGATTCTACCGGGTATTCGCAGATTTAATCCGGAAAGGGCGAAACTGGTGATCGGTTCCGGTCCGCTCAGATTAAACTCTATGATATCTGCATTAAAACTCCAGGATTGATCCTGAAAAACTCCAAAATGATCGCTCTTATAAGAAGCGAATCCCTCAAACCGGTCAGTCCCCGATTTGGTCCGGACACTCACAATACCTGAAGTAGCCTGTCCATACTCCGCATCAAAACCCCCGGTAATCACATTGACCTCTTCGATGGCATTGGCACTAATATTCAATCCAAAACCTGTTCCGGAGAGGGGATCCTGCACGGAAACACCATCCAGGAGATATTGAGCTTCGTAAGACCGGCCTCCCCGAATATGGAGTTGGTCATCTTGATTTACAACCCCTACCTGGGTGGAAACAACAGATTTAACATCTTCAAAAGTCTGATTGGAAATATCCTGGCTGGTCATTCTCCGAGTGGTACTGGTCTCATCAAATTGGATGAGAGGTTTTTCTCCAATCACCACAATTTCCTGACCCAGCGCCAGAGCCGTGGATTCGAGTTCAAAATTAAGAGTGAAACTCTCCCCTACTTCCACTCTCACCCCCGTTCTGCGTATTACTTTATAACCGATATAACTTACTTCAAGGGTATACTCTCCTGATTTCATATCCGAAATCAGATAAAAGCCGTCCTCATCACTGGAGGCACCCAAATAGGTACCCAAGACGACGATATTGACACCTACCAGCGGATCTCCACTCTGGGAATCCTTTATGATCCCTTTAAGAGAGCCCCGGGTGTCTACCTGGGCAAAAAGTAATCCCGCAACATATAATAATAAAATTATGATGTTTACTTTTTTCATAAGCATTCAATATTCTTAGAATATTTCATTCAGTACTATATCAAAAAAGTCATCGAGATTATTATTGCCTTTCAACTGATGTAACGGCGTTGCAGAGAAAACAAAGTCATATAAGCCGGTATTATCATTTCTTCCAATGATTATAAACAGCGGGGTATCATTGGGAGGAGACGGATTCTGGAACCGATAGACAGGAACAGCGGTAGATTTTGGTATGAGCGCTTTGATTCCTACAAAAAATTCGGACACTTTTAATACCGGCAGTGTAAGAATATTGGGAAATGCTGAGAAAAAGAGTGAATCAGGATTATATATATTTCCAGGAAAGCAGCGATAATCTTCCACACTCAGAGCGCTGACCGGGGTAAATCCCAACGGATTTCCCTGGGTACCAAAATTCTGATCGAACATGGTACTGTAGATAATTTTTCCCCCTTCGCGTGGTGCCCGGTTTAAGAACTGTGGAACTGCAAGCTGGGCCGCAATAAAGTGCTCATCTGTCTCGCGTGATATATCGGTATACCAGATGATATAATCAAACAAGTTCAATGTCTGTATAAATTGTTCATTGGAGGCCGGAAACTGCTCTTCAATATTCCAGTAGCTATAATTTTCCCCTTGGGGAACCACTACACGTCCCATCATGCCCTTATAGAAAGCATCGGGATATCCTACGGTGGCGCTCTCATTTTCAAAATCGTCAATCAACAGGTAACGTCCTCGGGGCTCCTTCACAAACCAGAAATCTCCTGCATTTTCCGGCATCCTTAGTACTTCACTCTGCGCCCCGGCAATATCCACAGCGCGGATAGTGAATGAATGAGGACCTTCGCTGAGACCACTGTCTGCATTGAGAGTTATGGAACGTAAATATCCCGGAATTCTACGCCAGTTCAGGGTGTCATCATCCAGGGTGTAGTCGAAATGGTCGATAGTGGAATCACCGTCCAGATCGGAGACCTTCCAAATAAAAGTTGCTACCGTAAAAGTGGTATCGGGGATCAGGCTGGCAAGGGTCCATTTCAATTCCGGTGGTGAATTCCGGATGGGAAAATTTTGTTTTGCCGGTGTGGGATCTTCCAAACCTTCATCATCCACCGCTTTAACCTGAAATAGATATATGGTATCCTCACCGGTAATTTTTAAGGGAAAAACCCTGGACTGTTCGGTGGTAAAAGTCCAATCAGAGGGTTGGGGATTTTCTACCCATGAATAATAGAATCCCGTAATAAATCCATCCGGATCGCGGCCGTCCCAGAAAATGTGCTGGATGCTCTGGGTATAATTAAGGGTATCCTGGGAGGCTACAAATATATCTGTTTCCGGAGGAAGATTGCCCAGAGGTGTATTCACTTTATCCTC
>CBDUVK010000001.1:0-41381 GCA_965370645.1 uncultured bacterium | reverse complement strand
ACCCTTCTTCCAGCTCATACATATACCTATCAGGCAGCACTTTTTTATAACGCCAGGCAATCTTCAAAAAGTAATGAAATAACCTTAACAACCATGGATACCACTAGCCACGATTTTCAGTGGGAGATTTTTACAATTGAGAGCCCTTTTGGTAGTGGAATGCTAAATGATGTGGCGATCATCAATGAAAATGATATCTGGGCAGTGGGAGAGATTTATGCGGATAGTACAGAGCCATGGCTAATTTATAATGCGGTTCATTGGGATGGGCAACAGTGGGAGTTAAAGAGGATACCCTTCACTGGCTGGTGTAGTGCAGTTGAATTTCCTCCAATAAGATCAATATTTGCTTTTTCGAAAAATGATATATGGTTTGCCAGAGGCGGAAGTCTTGTTCATTATAATGGCAATAGCTTTTTCAACGATTGTAATATGAATGCATTACTTGCGGGGTCAATTAAAAAAATATGGGGCACAGATTCAAATAATATATTTATAGTAGGAGGTTCTGGAACCATTGTTCACTACGATGGCAGCATCTGGCAGAGGATTGAGAGCGGGACAGACTTGCCCATACAGGATATCTGGGGAGTAAGTAGTTCAGTTTCTAAACAAAATCTGACATTGGCTCCAGCATCAAAGAAATATGATTTAGGTGAAAAAAAGTTGCTTCATATTAATAACGATTCACATGAGGTAAAAGAAATGCTATGGCCTTTCCAAAACCGCAGAATTCACTCGGTCTGGTTCAGAGATCCTAGACAAATATGGGTATGTGGGGCAGGCATTTTTCATTACAAAAATTCGAAATGGAATGAATTTACTGAGGTTCCCTTGATGTTTACAAATCGCATACGGGGACAGGACATCAATGACATTTTCGTGGTGGGAGATTTTGGAATCGTAACCCATTTTAATGGAATTAGTTGGAAGACTTTCTTTGATTTCCCAGCATCACTCTATTATTCCTGCGACTACAATGAAAATATTATGGTAGCGGTGGGAGGTTTAAATCCAGATGCTATCATTTTGCAAGCAACCAGGAGATAATTGTGGGAGTAAAATGCTAAGAATAGAAAATCAAATCAACTCATCACCTTAATAAAAAAACGAGCAACAGTGCTGGTCCACAGTTTGAATGTGACAAATTATTGGGAAAGAACTAAAATTGATAAACCGGCTGCCGGACCGTAATCCGACAACCGGTTTATTGGAGGGGCTAATCTATCTGCTTGCGGAGAAAGGCGGGAATATCGAGATCATCCAGCGGTAGTTTCATATCTATTTCTTTTTTATTGTGTTCTTTTTGTTCCGGCAGTTTGATGGGTGGATTCACCTTCTTCTTTTCCTCATCCTCCCTCATAAACGCAGGCAGTTCCCGGTTCACCGGCTTCTCATTTCCCCGGACCTGGTCTATACTATTTTGAATCCGGGCATCCACATCGAAACCGGTGGCAATAACAGTGACAAAGAGCGAATCCTGCAAATCATCGTCAATGACCGCTCCGAATATGATATTGGCTTTATCCCCGGCTTCTTCATAAATAATGGTAGTGGCTTCGCTGATTTCATGAAGAGTCATCTGCGATCCGCCGGTGATATTCACCAGAACACCCTGAGCGCCCCGGATGGAGACACCTTCCAGTAACGGACTACTTATGGCCTGCTGGGCTGCCTGGACTGCCTTACCCTCACCGCTGGCAAAACCGGTTCCCATCAAAGCATGACCCATTTCAGACATGACGGTACGCACATCGGCGAAATCCAGGTTGATTAAGCCGGGTATGGCAATCAGGTCGGAAATCCCCTTGGTGGCATGTAACAGTACCTCATCGGCTATTTTGAATGCTGCCAGCAGAGGGGTAGCTTTATCCACCACTGCAAACAGTCGCTGATTGGGTATGACAATAAGCGTATCCACATTGCGGCGCAATTCTTCGATGCCCTGCTCAGCTCGCTGCATACGCTTAATGCCCTCAAAATGAAAAGGTTTGGTTACGATGCCCACTGTTAAGGCACCAAGGTCTTTCGCAATCTCTGCAATAATCGGGGCTGCACCCGTGCCGGTGCCTCCACCCATTCCGGCAGTAACAAAAACCATGTCAGCACCCTGAAGAACATCCATCACCTCCTCATGATCCTCTTCCATAGCCCTTCTCCCAATCTCGGGATTTGCGCCAGCGCCCAGGCCCTGGGTCAGTTTTTTACCAATTTGCACTTTAACACTGGCTTTATTTTGTTCCAGTGCCTGGGAATCGGTATTTACTGATATAAAATCCACGCCCTGCATCCCGGTTTCCACCATGGTATTAAGGGCATTCCCTCCGGCACCGCCAATGCCGATAACTTTCATCTTGGCACTATTTTCTAACTTCTCATCCAGTAAAATACTGAGAGTTTCAACTTCACTCATATTATCCTCCTCATTTAGTCAATATAGTTTTTTGAATATATTTAATTCTATTATTTCATCCCGCACCTGCGGCACCACAAAGGCACTAAGACACTAAGAATGAAAGGACTTAAAAGTTTTAAATAAAATACAGTATTTGATTTTTTCAAAAACATAGACTCCTAATAAACCATTAACTTTTATTTCTTTGTGCCTTTGTGACTTAGTGGTTCCAAATATTCAGGTTCTCTAAAAAAATTGTTCAACAAATTTCTTGATTCTTTCAAGGACTTCGTCCCATAAACCTTCCGGCTTTGTTTTGAAGCCCGGTCCACCGCCAAAATTTTGTCCATAGATAGTCAAACCTACCGCTGTACTGTAAATCGGATTTCGAACAGTCTCTGTTAAACCACCCATGGACTTTGGCAGTCCGAGTTTCACCGGCATACCCCACATTTTCTCAGCCAACTCGATGGTTCCCTTCAGCATGGCTCCACCCCCGGTGATGACGGCCCCGGTGGCCATTAAATTGATTAAATCCGACTTCTCCATCTCCTGATAGGTCAGATTAAGAATCTCTTCCATACGGGGTTGAATAATATCGGTCAGCACAGTTCGGGATATAACCCGGGGAATTCGTCCCCCGACTCCGGCAACGGTAAGAGTTTCATTGTTTTTTACCAGATCCCCCACAGCGCAACCATGTTCAATCTTAATCATCTCAGCCTGTTCGGGTGGGGTGCGAAGGCCTATGGCGATATCATTTGTTACATGCTGACCACCCAGGGCAACCACCGAGGTATGCCGGATATGCCCTTCAAAAAACATGGCAATATCAGATGTTCCGCCACCCAGATCGATCAGGGCAACTCCCAGGTTTCGTTCATCATCATCCAGTACTGCCAGGCTGCTGGCCAATGGTTCCAGGACAATTTCTTCCACATCATAGTCAGCCCGCTGGACACTTTTTACAATGTTCTGAGCCGAAGTAACCGCGGCGGTGACCAGGTGCACTTCCACTTCCAGGCGCACACCTGACAAACCAACCGGATCCGGTATCCCATCCTGATCATCAACTATAAATTCCTGGGGAATGACATGCAGGATTTCCCGATCCATAGGAAGTGCCAGGGCTCTGGCAGCACTGATGGCACGTTTCACATCATTCTCGGTGATCTCATGATCATCATGAGCCACACCGACTACACCCTTGCTGTTCAAGCTGCGAATATGATCCCCGGCAATACCGACGAAGACATTTGCAGCCTCAACACCTGCCATATGTTCAGCTTCATTGAGCGCCAGCTGCACAGATTGTACCGTATGTTCTATATTAACCACAACACCCTTACGTAACCCATGTGAGGGAGCACTGCCAATGCCTACCACATTTAATTTACCATTGGGTTCCTCTTTCACGATTACCGCGCACACTTTGGTGGTGCCAATGTCTAAACCCGTATAGATTTTAGTACTCATAATTTCATCCTACTTTTTCCGGGTAACAATAACCCGCCCATTAAAGGTTAAGTCAATTTTTTTAACGGTTTCTATCTGGTTCAGAAAGGAAGAAGTCTTAACAAATTCACTTAAAATAAATATTCGTTCCGGAAACTTCTCCTTTCCGATGACCACTTTTGCTCCCCCGCGCACCAGATACAATTGTGGTGGGCGGTTCGCATCTATATGAATTTCAGAAATGAATTGAAGTAGATTGGGATCGATTTCATTCATTAATACAATCAGTTTTAAAGCATCCAATAAGGGCCGGCGGTCTTTCAATAAGCGCTGAACGGATAACCCGGTTATTAAGGGTAGATTTTTAATGGACATCCCGGATTTTTTCAGAAGTATGATACCAGACTCATCAATCATATAAATCTTTTGATCAACCAGATAAGCAACCGGCTCACGTTCCTGCACTGATATGATCAGTGTTGAAGGCAACGCCCGACTTATGCTGACGCCTTTCAGATAGGGATTTTTCAAAACCCGGTTACTTACTTCCTGAACCGGAATTTGAAATATTTTATTACCCGGTTGAAGAGAGGCCTTTCGGATAATATCACCGCTCTCAACAAATTGGTTACCGTCTACTTCTATTTTCTTGAGAATAAACATATCGCTGTTTCTGATTAAATGAGTTGAAAGGCGATAAATTCCATACCCAAGCAACGCCAGTATGACGATACCCAACACAAACCTGGGACTGGGAAAAGGCGGCCTCTCAACCATTCGAGGATTTGGCAACTGAGGATACCAGTCGATCCGGGTGTTGTACTTTTTTTTCTTCTTCATGTGAAAATCCAACCAATTTGACTTCTAATTCCAACCATACATTAGATTTTTTATATACAATTTCCTGTACCTGAGTAATCAAGTTGTAAATGTCCTGAGCCGTTGCATTCCGATAATTAATAATAAAATTGGCATGTTTTGGCGATACCATTGCTCCCCCAACCTGCATACCTTTGCACCCGGCTTGCTCAATCAGGGTACCGGCATAATTTCCGGGAGGTCGTTTGAAAACACTTCCGCAAGAACCATAGTCCAGAGGTTGCTTCGCCGCTCTTTTGGTCAGATAATCCTCCCTGGCCTTTTCCAGAGAATTTCGGAGCCCCGGACCCATTTGCATCATACAACCGAGTATAATCTTATCCACCAGGTAGTCTGCCCTGCGATACCCAAAACCGGCATTTTCAGCGCCAATCTTAAGAATTTCTCCCTGGTAGGTCATCGCATCGATGTGAATCACACGGTCTCCGATCTCTCCCTCAAATGCACCGGCATTCATGCGCAGTGCCCCACCCACCGTTCCGGGAATTCCCGACATGAAATCCAATCCGGCTAATTGGTGTTCTTCACTATATTTAACAACATCCGACACCAAAGTACCGGCCCCGGCATAAAGCATCCCGTTATCGTGATGAAGTTCGGAACAGCATCTATCCAGTTTAATCACCACTTTGTCCAATCCCCTATCATGAACCAGGATGTTGGAGCCGCTTCCCAGGATAAATACCGGCACCAGGCTTTTATTACAGGTGCATATTACTTCCTGCAATTCCTCACGGCTGACTGGCAAGCACAGAACCGCCGCCGGTCCACCCACCTTGTAGGTGGTGTGATATTTCAGTTCCTCATTAAATAGTACGCGACCTGAATTTTTATTCCTGAGCCCCATGGTAACTTCATGAATTTTGTTTATTCGAATCATCATGACCGCACTTCTATCTGTTTTTTTTAGGTTTTTTCCTGGATTTAGCCTGTAATTCATTGACCAGTAATTCTCCATATTTCCAGATATCACCTGCACCCAGGGTTATTACCATATCCCCCGCTTTGGCAAGTTCCGCCACATAGGCAGGTAAATCTTTTTTATCTGCTACATAATGAACATCACGGTGGCCGAGTGATTGAGCAGTTTCAGCAATCAACTTTCCATCTACCCCGGGAATAGGTTTTTCGCGGGCCGGATAAATATCGGTAATGATAAGAAGATCAACCTGAAGAAATGAGCGAGCGAAATCCATATAGAAATCACGGGTCCGCGAATACAGATGAGGTTGAAATACCCCCAGAATCCGGCGATTAGGCCAGCCACTGCGGGCAGCTTTTAAGGTGGCGGTTACTTCGCTGGGATGATGAGCATAATCATCGACAATCATGATATCGTTCAGCTCAGCTTTGTGTTCGAAACGGCGCTCCACCCCGCTGAACTTTTCAAGGCCTGCTTTGATTTTCTCAAAGGGAATGTCCAGTTCCAGACCGACTGCAATGGCTGCCAGGGCATTCAGAACATTGTGTTCTCCGGGAATTTTCAGATGCACTTTACCCAATTTATATTTCATATAATTTACATCGAATGAAATTTCCCCATTCTTGTGCTCCAATGAATGTGCCTGAATATCCGCTTGCTTATTTAATCCGTAAGTGGTGATACTCCTCTCTATTCTGCTTAAAATCTCCTGTACACCGGTATTATCCAGACAGACGATAACCCTTCCGTAAAAGGGAACTTTATTGGCGAATGAGAGGAATGAATTGACTAAATCGTCCATATCATCATAGGAATCAAGGTGATCCGCTTCGACATTCGTAATCACCGCAATGGTCGGAATGAGTTTAAGAAATGATTTATCAAATTCATCTGCTTCTGCAACTAAAAATTCACTGTCTCCAAGTTTGGCATTGGTATCGAGAGCACGGACCCGGCCACCAATGATCAAAGTAGGATCGAGATCCCCTTCACTGAGAACTGCTCCGGTGAGTGATGTCGTGGTAGTTTTACCATGCGTTCCTGCAATGGCAATACCAAATTTCAAGCGCATTAACTCTGCCAGCATTTCCGCTCTCTTTATAACCGGAATCTTTCTGCGCAAAGCTTCCTGAACTTCAGGATTATCAACCGTAACCGCAGAAGAATAAACCAGGACATCCGCATCTTTCACGTTTTCAGCAAGATGATCTTCCGCGATTTTCACTCCGATGTGGGCCAGATGCTCTGTTACTTCAGTTAAGGAACGATCTGAACCGGATATATTATAACCGAGATTAACCAGAACCTCCGCAATGCCGCTCATGCCAATCCCACCGATTCCCACAAAATGAATATTTTTAATTTTTCCGAGTCGTATGTTCATCTTAGTTTGCCATTAGCTTAATGATTTCCGTAACTATTTTTTCCGATGCTTGGGGTTTGTAGATACTTTTCCACTTTTCGCCCATCTCAGTTGCCAATTTTTTGTCTGTCAACACCCGGTCTACTGTATTCAAAAGTCTTTCCTCGAAATCCTCCCCTTCCTTTACAACAATTGCCGCTCCTAATTTGGCAATGGTTTCGGCATTCTTTTCCTGATGATGGGCTGCAGAATAGGGGTAAGGAACCAGGATACAGGGTTTTTGAACCTTGGACAGTTCTGCCAGGGTAATGGCTCCTGCCCGGCTAATAATAAGATCTGCTGCGGCATATGCCTTTTCCATGGAATGAATGTAATTTTTTATCAGGACTCCGCTTTTCTCAGCAATCGGCCAGCGTCCAATCTCTTCATAGTTTTTGTCCCCGGTTTGCCAAAGCAACTGAACGGGATACTTATCTGCAATTTTTTCATAAATGTTACTCACAGCCAGGTTGAGCGCCTGGGCACCCTGACTACCACCAAAAATCAGAATCACAGGCATAGCGGCTTGGAAGCCCCATTCCTTTAAAGCAACTTCTTTATCGGGCAATTGCAGGGAGTGACGGACCGGTACACCAGTTACAACCACAGAGCCTTTCACCTTGGAAATGAGAGGAACAACTTCCTCAAAGGGGACACATACAATATCACAATATCTCGACAATAACCGGGTCGTAACACCGGGAAAGGTATCCTGCTCCTGAATCAGGGTTGGAATGCCCATCTTGGCAGCTGAGTAGACAACCGGCCCACTCACATACCCGCCTGTTCCGACAACCACAGCCGGCTTAAATTTCAGAAGGATAAAAACACTCTGTATCAGACTGATGATTAATTTTAACGGAAACAGAATATTTTTTAATGCCAGGGATCTCTGAAATCCCGAAATCCAAATTTTTTTAAATCGATGATGATGTTCAGGAACGATTTTGTTCTCAATACCGCGATATCCACCCACATAGAGAACTTCGTAATCTCCCCTGATCTGCAAGGTTTCAATACATGCCAGGGCAGGATACACATGTCCTCCGGTTCCTCCGCCGGCAAAAATTATTTTTCCTGGCATAGACATCATCTAATATATCTCAACTTTCTATTCTTTAAATTATTAACCGCCCGAGCGGCGAACAGGGTGTTGCTTATTTGTGATCTGGAAAACGCTTTGGTAGATATATTGAGTAGCAGACCTACCGATATACTCGATATTAACATTGAACTTCCCCCATAACTAATAAAGGGAAGCGGCAGACCTGTAGGAGGTGCCAGATGCACCGAAACCATCATATTGATCAGCGCATAGAAAATCAAATTGACCAGTAATCCAAAAGCCAGATATTTACTAAATTTATCCGGCACATGTTTGATGATGTGAACCCCTCGCCAGGTTAACAGGAAAAATAGGATAATGACAAAGAGTGTTCCAAGAAAACCCCATTCCTCACCAATGATTGAGAAAATAAAATCAGTGTGAGCTTCCGGCAGGAAGAATAATTTCTGATTACTCTGCGCAAAACCAACCCCGGTGATACCGCCTGCACCTAAACTGATCAGAGATTGAAGAATTTGATATCCATTTCCGAGCTGATCTGACTCAGGCTGAAGAAAAGCCATAATCCGTGCGAATTTATAGGCCGAAAAATGAATTAACAATCCTGCAACGGGGATTAACACCAGAGAACTCATTAAAAAATAGCGCACCGGAATGGGAGAAATGAACATCATGGACAATCCGATCATACTCAGCATGAAAGCGGAGCTGAAATCCGGTTGTACCACAATGAGTCCGGCAAGCAACAGGATATAAAAAATGTGTGGGAAGAAACCCTGCATAAAATTTTTTAAATATTGTTCCTTACGTGCCAGGGAATCAGCAAAGAAAATGACCAGTGATAACCTCGTTATATCAACCACCTGGATATGGAAGGGACCTATATTAATCCATCTTCCGGAACCGCTGAAGTATAGATACAGCAACAATCCAAGACTAAATACGATGAATATCCATCCTTTCTTCTGAAGTTTCTCATAAGGGAATTTATATGCCAATATCATGAGTATCAGGCCCATGAAAACCCAGAGTAGTTGTCTTTTCAGATAGAACAGATGATCGTTACGAAATTTATCAGCGAAAAACGCACTTGAGCTGTAGACCATAATAATCCCAAAGGCCATAAGTAATAAGACAGTATAAAAAATCCAGAAATCGAGCTGTTTAGGTTGCATTATTTCAAATCCGCCACAAATTTTTTAAACTGATTTCCACGATCTTCATAGTCACGGAACATATCAAAACTGGAACAAGCCGGTGACAAGAGCACGGTATCGCCTGGTTCTGCCATTGAGTACGCCCGGTTTACAGCATCTTGCAGACTTTCCATCCGTTCCAGAGGGACAACCTCTTGCCAGGCCACAGTCATACGATCAGCTGCCTGCCCCAGAAGGAGTACAGTCTTTACCCTGTTTTTTAACAATTCATTCGCTTCAGAGAATTCTCCCCCTTTATCCTTTCCGCCCGCAATAAGGATGATATTGTCATCGAAACTTTTGAGACCATAAATCAATGAATCCACCGTGGTCGCTTTGGAATCGTTAAAGAAGCTGACATCGCCAATTCTTCGAACCAACTCCAGGCGATGTTCAATCCCTTTAAATCCGGAAATCTGCCTGGAAATTATCTTAACCGGAATTTCATCAAGGGTTGCTAAAAGTGCCGCCACCATCATATTAAATCGATTATGAGGTCCACGCAGGAGAAGGTTTTTTAGATAAATGCAGTCCTTCCTACCCGCCAGTTGGATGACAATTTTGTTATTGACCCAATATGCTCCCTCCTGAGAATGGGGAGATAAACTAAAACCCAAACACCTTGGAATTGCATCACTTAGTGTTTCACTAAGGTATTTATCATCCAGATTGTAAATCAGGATATCATCTGCAGTCATATTTTTCAGGATATTCAGTTTTGCCCGGGCATAGGAATCGAAGTCAGGATAACGATCCAGGTGATTTGCAGTCAAGTTCATTATAACTGCAATTCGCGGATGAAAACTGACGATGGTTTCAAGCTGAAAGCTACTGATCTCCAAAATTACCCACTTGTGCTTTGCTTTCTGGAAAACGATTTCAGCAAATGGTAGTCCGATATTACCTGCCACTGCGGTAGATCCATCGCGTTTTCTAAAAATATCTCCACTCAGTGCAGTGGTGGTCGTTTTACCGTTCGAACCGGTAATCGCATAGATGGGATCGCTGCAAAACCAGGATGATAATTCAATCTCTCCAACAATGGGAATTTTTCTTTCGGTAGCCCTTTTCAGAATGGGGATGGTTAAGGGTAGTCCAGGACTGATACAGATTAAATCACTTTCTAAAATACGTTCCGAGTGTCCACCCGTCTCAATTTCTATTCCCAGCCATTTGAATTTCAGGATATCCAGATCTAAATCCCCGGCTGATTTTAAATCACTCAATAATACCCGAGATCCTGATTCTGCAAGAAGCTGAGATACGGCAATTCCACTGCGCGCCGCACCCAGAACAGCCACGGCTGCACCCTTCAAGCTTGACCTGTTTTTATGACTGTCTGTACTCAGCTTCATCCTTCATCCGATTAATTAACAAAATCCAAAAAATTATCGTACCTTGAAGGTCGTTAAACTTAATAGAGCCAGTAAGATCCCGATGATCCATAAGCGGGTCACAACTTTAGCCTCATGCCAACCTTTAAGTTCAAAATGGTGGTGAAGAGGGGCCATTTTAAATACCCGTCTCCCCTCGCCAAATTTCTTCCTGCTGTATCGGAAATAACTGGTTTGAATAATCACTGAAACTGTTTCAGCAACAAATACACCGCCAATCAAGACCAGCAGGATTTCTTTCTTAAGAAGAATCGAAATTGCACCCAGGGTACTGCCCAAGGCCAATGCGCCGGTATCTCCCATAAACACCTGGGCAGGATACGCATTATACCACAAAAAACCCATGGAAGCGCCAACCACTGCCAGGCAGTATACCGTCAATTCACCAGCACCGGGGAGATAAATGATATTGAGATAATCACTAAAATTTACATTACCACTTACATAACTCATTCCTGCAAAGGCCAGCATGGCGACGGCAATCAAACCGGCAGCTAAACCATCCAATCCATCGGAAAGATTCACGGCATTGGAGGTTCCGGTAATCACAAAAACAACCACCGGGATATAAAACCAGCTAAAATCTATTTCCAGATTTTTAAAGAAGGGAAGACTGGTATTGGCATTGATTCCTTCTTTTACAAATTCCGGATTAAAGAAAAGCATTCCCCCAATAAACAGACCCAGAATCATTTGACCGGCAAGTTTATAACGTCCAATGAGACCTTTTTGTAATTTTTTAACAACCTTAAAGTAATCATCTAAAAATCCAACCACTCCCATCCATAGTGTTGCAATAAAAATTAGCTGAATATAAAAGTTATCCAGTTTTGCCCACAACAGCACACCGACAACAATTCCCAGAAGCACGATGATGCCTCCCATAGTTGGTGTTCCGGCTTTTGCCTGATGACTCTCAGGCCCATCAGATCGTATCTCTTCCCCAAGTTGTTTCGATTTCAGCAGTTGAATAATCTTGGGACCGATAAACAGGCTAAACAAAAGAGCCGTTATCGCAGCAAGAGCAGCCCTCACCGTTATATAGCGAAACAGATTGAATCCGAAAAAGATATCGGTAAATTGATAGAGAAGATCTCCCAGCATGATTAACCTTTCCTATCTAAATATTCTAGCACTTTTTCCAGTTGCATTCCTCTTGATCCTTTCAATAAAAGAACATCACCTTCCTGAAGCAGATCGGTCAGTGCCCTGGCCAAATTCTCATGAGTATTGAAAATTTCTTTTATTGTGGAACCTGGATGGGTATTGTCAAGTCCTTCAAGAATCAGGTTTGAAAACGAACCATAGCAGAATACTACATCGATGTTCTTGTTCCGGAGATATTCACCCATCTTCCGATGCTCATTCTCACTTTGATCACCCAACTCCAGCATATCCCCGAGAACCAATATTTTTTTATTACCCGATCTGAGGGGAAGATCGCACACGAAATCGATCGCCGCTTTAAATGATTCCGGATTGGAATTGTAGGCATCATTTACAATTGTGATACCATCCCGGTCGCTAAGCTCCATTCTCTTATCCAGAGCATTTACAGATTCTAATCCCCTCTTAACATTCGACATTGAAACGTCCAGATCCAGGGCAACGCTCGCAGCCAGAACTCCGTTCATGAGCTGATGTTTTCCGGGAATAGAAAGTTGAATTTCGGGGCCATCATTGATTTTAAATCGAATGTGGCCCCGATCATCCATTCCCGATTCGGAGGCCCGGTATTTGGAGGAGCTTCTCAACCCATAAGTTCGAATTTTAAGTTTATTATTGGTGTAACTGGATAAATACGGATCTTCCATATTGAGATAGATTGTTTTATCTTCTTGAAGTCCATCAAATAGTGCAGTTTTTTCTTGGAAGATGGCTTCTTTCGATCCAAAAAAACCGATATGACCACTACCGATGTTGGTGATGGCAGCATGGGTCGGTTGCACAATTTGGGTCAGAGCGGATATTTCGCCAGGATGATTAGTCCCGAGTTCAATCACGGCTACTTCTGTAGTCTTCTGAAATGCAAGCAGCGTCAGTGATACACCTATAAAGTTATTCTGATTTTTCTGAGTCTTTAAGGTTTCATTTTCCATACTCAGAATAGCAGCTAACATCTCTTTGGTGGTGGTCTTACCGGTAGAACCGGTCAGCGCAAAAACGGTTATTTCAAAATTAGATCGATACCATCCTGCAAATTCCATCAGAAACTGCAGGGTATCCCTCACCTGAAATGCAACCACCTCTCCGGGTAACAGATCACCACAATGGGCCTGATCAAAGACAACAGCGGAGGCACCTTTCCGGATGGCGTCAGGGATAAATTCATGGCCGTCAAAACGATCTCCACGCAATGCGATGTAGGTTTCGCCTTTGCGAAGAGTCCGGGTATCGATGGAAATACCAGGCATATAATAATCATCCGGTAACTCTGAAAACTTTTGAATTACCGCAGACTGCCGTAAAAAAAATTTAATGTTAATCTGTTCCATCATTTTACCTGGATAGTCAGGTCAATTGTTAACGGCCCTCTTCTGCTTTTCGAAATAATTTTGTATTTCCAAGCGATCATCCAGGGAATACCGTTTCCCGGCGATTTCCTGATAGCTTTCATGACCCTTTCCCGCGATGACCACGGCATCTTTCTCCTCTGCCATACTCAGGGCAACATGAATGGCATCTCTGCGGTCCTGAATAATTAACACCTTCTTTTTATCGGAAATCCCTGCCATTATATCATTGATGATGTTGGCAGGTTCTTCAGAACGCGGATTATCATTTGTCAGGATGATCCGGTTAGCATAATTTTCTACAGCCTTTCCCATAAGAGGCCGCTTACCCTTGTCACGATCACCACCGGCCCCAAAGACAACGATTAACTTCCGTGGCTTGGTTTCGAAAATTGCTCTCAGAATATTCTGTAAAGCATCCGGCGTGTGCGCATAATCCACGTAAATTGAAAATCCACTGGGTGACGCAAGATACTCGCATCGCCCCGGGATACGAGGGCTATTATCCAGCCCTGAGACAACATGATCTTCATGTAAACCAAGACTCACAGCGATTGTTGCCGCAGCCATGACATTGTAAATATTGAACTCTCCAACCAGAGGGGTATGAATGGAAATTTTGCCGGCGGGTATGCGCAAAGAAATTGACATACCGTTCTGGTCTACACTATGTTCCAGATAATTAACGGTAGCATCTGTTTTTCTCATGGAATAGGTAAATGCCTCTCCCTGAGTCATATCTATGATTTTTTGGCTGAAAGGTTCATCTAAATTCAGAATCACCCGCTGATTCTCATTCAGATTTTCAAACAGTTTACGCTTCGCTAAAAAATAATCATTCAGGGTTCCGTGAAAATCAAGATGATCCCGGCCCAGATTGGTAAACACATTTGCCATGAACTGAATACCATCCACCCGGTTCAGAGAAAGTGCGTGGGAAGAAACTTCCATAACCACACTTTTGAGACCGGAGCGAACCATACTTTGAAATAACCGGAATATATCCAGAGATTCCGGAGTTGTCCGCTCGGCAGGGATCCAGGAAGATCCATCATAATATTCCACAGTGGTTAATAGTCCTGGTTTCCATTTAGCAAATTTTAATATCGCATAGATTAAGTAAGCTGTAGTTGTTTTACCATTAGTCCCTGTGATTCCAATCGCCTTCAGTTTTTTATCGGGGTAATAAAAAAATTTCCTGGAAATTTCCGGGAGGAGTTTGCGGGTACTTTTCACAATAACCTGGGTCACATCGGGAATATTGAGTTCCTTTTCCACGAAAAATACCCGGGCTCCCTGTTGCTGGGCCTGTAAAACGAAATCATGTCCGTCTCTCTCATAACCCTTGACAGCGACAAATGCATTATCCTTTTCAACCTGGCGGGAATCGTATTGGAGATCTGATACGAAACAGTCGGATATACCTTTGACCTTTTCAACCTCAATATTTTTCAGTAATTCATCCAATTTCATCATGATGGTTGGCATTTAAGTTTTACAGGCTTTTTATCAAAAATTTTACTTCCTGCTTTGGGTTGCTGACTAATCACAACTCCATGACCAACTATAACCGGTGTTATGTCAAAATCCGATAACAGACTGAGAGCTTCCTTTAATGACATTCCGGTTAATGCGGGCATCACCGTCACCTGCTTCGGAGTGATATCCGCCATGAATAATTTTACCCCAATCAGATTTCCATCTTCTAAAATTTTCTGTTGCCGGCTCACAAATTTACCCTTACCGGATACCTTTACCTTAAATCCGGCATCTTCTAATATGTCCACTGCCATCTCCCGTTCCAGTCCGATCACATTGGTGAGAACAGGTGAAGTTTGATTTTTACGATTTTGTATCAATTGAGCCAATACCACTTGATCCATCGGTTGTAAGCTCATAATTCGCTGCGCAATATTTTTAAAAACCGGTGCTGCCACCTGACCTCCATAATATTTTCCCTGAGGTTGCCGGATCATCACCAGGAGTACATAACGCGGTGCATAGGCTGGGAAATATCCCACAAAGGATGCCAGATGTTTACGGGAATCATAGGTTCCTTTCTCTATATCATATAGCTGGGCGGTCCCGGTTTTTCCGGCAACTTCAAGATTTTCATAGTAGGCTTCTTTGCCAGTCCCATTTTTTACCGCACCCAAAAGAACACTGGTCATCAGATCTGAGGCGTCCCGGGAAATCACACGTCGAATAATTTCAGTATGATTTTTCTTAACAACTCGCTTATCCTTCTCCTGAATGGCCAGCATCACCTTAGGTTTCATAAGTTTACCGCCATTAGCCAAAACGCCGTAGGCTGAGACAAGTTGAAGCGGGGTAACGCCTACCTCATATCCAAAACTCATGAAAAGATGGCTGGCTTTTGAAAATCGTTTAAGGGGGTTTAATATTCCCACACTTTCTCCGGGAAGATCGATACCGGATTTAATTCCAAAACCAAAATTTCGGGCATAGTTGAATAACACTTCTTTTTTTAGTTTTTCAGCAATCTTAACCACCCCGATATTGCTGGAATGTTCAAACACCCGTCTGGCCGTAAGCCACCCATATTGTTTATAATCTGTGAATTGATGACCATACAGACGGTATTTCCCATTCTCACAGAAAAAGATGTCCTGATCTAATTTGATGTGAAGCATCTCGAGAGCAGCAGCTAAGGTTACAATTTTAAAGGTGGATCCCGGTTCAAATATATCCGTTACTGCCCTGTTTTTTAGCGCATTTGACCGATAGCGATTGGGTTTTGCAGGGTCAAAAGTAGGGTAATTTGAGAGAGCAAGAATGTCACCACTGTTTGGGTCCATTAAAATCGCAATCCCATCCACTGCTTTACTGGACTTGACAGCCTTTTTAATTTCGTCGTCCACTATAATCTGAAAATCAATATCAAGGGAAAGCTTCACATCCATTCCGTCAATCGGTTCTTCACCGGGAAAATCCAGATCGGGTAATTGGAACCCAAAGGCATCTTTCTCATATATTTTCCAACCGGATTTACCCTGTAAATAGTTATTATACTGATATTCAATACCGCCAAGGGCATTATTATCCAAATCACAAAATCCAAGAACATGGGCAGCATTAAACCGATAAGGATAAACACGCAGAAAGCGTTCTTCCAGTATCAATCCCGGATCTTTCAGTTGTTTCAGGGCTCCGACTTTATTGGCCGGGATTCTGTGTGCCAAAAAGGTGTATCTGGAATTTTTTTTGATCTTGCTCTCTATGTAGGCAGATGAAAGATTTAAATGACGTTTCAGGGCACTTTTTACTTTCTCTTTATTTTGCAACCTGTTGGCTGACAGTGCTACGGAATACTGCAGTATGTCTTTGGCAAGAACCCGATCTCTGCGGTCCAGAATAGTCCCCCGGCGGGCAGCGATCTCATGCCAATTCTCTGCATTTTTTCGGCACATTTCAGCATATTTTTCATGCTCGATTATTTGCACTTTTACAAGTTTTGCAGTTATTGCACCGAAGCTCACAAACACACAGATGAATATGAAAATCAGCCGAAAATTCACTTTCCGGGAAATCTGTGGCTGTGGAAAAGGATAATTATGTTGATACTTAGTTTTCTTGGACATATTTCGCAAGTTTCCTTCTATTGACAGGAAGTTTCTTTGGCGCTTCTGTTGGAATAAACATTCCTAATTTTTTCTCGGCGATCGCCGGCACCTGAGAGATCAATTCATTTCGGATCATTTCCAATCTAATGACCTCAGCATTCAGGCTTAATACCTCTTGTTTACATTGATCAATCGATTCCAGATGGGTGCGGATTTTAACATTCTTCCACTGGTAAAGAATAAAGAAGAAAGTGAGCAGCAGGATGGTTAAAAATAACCCAAATGCAGAGAGAAAATGATACGCAGCATGGGCTACGCCATATTTCACCCGGTAGACGATCGTTTTCTTTTTTGATTTTTTCTTCATTTAACTGTATAACCTACTATCTTTTCAGCAACCCGAAGTTTGGCACTGCGACTTCGTGAATTCTCCTTTATCTCTGATAATCCTGGTTTCAGTGGTTTTTTTGTTAAAATCCGGAGCTCGGACTCCTTTTGGCAGATGCACTTTGGAAAATCCGGCGGACAGACACAATCCTTTTCCTTAAAACGAAAAAATTCTTTCACAATCCTGTCTTCCAGGGAATGATAGGAGATGACAACCAGTCTCCCCGATTTATCCAGACAATTAAATGCTTGCTCCAACCCGGATTTTAAACGTTCAAGTTCTTGATTTACTTCAATGCGTACGGCCTGAAAAATTCTTGCCAGAGATTTTACCTGGACACGTCCCGGAACAACCTTTTTGATAATTTCCACCAGTTGCCGCGTGGTTTGGATAACTTCTGACTTTCTCTCCTCAATAATTCGTTTACTAATTGCACGACTGAATCTTTCTTCACCATATTTCCTGAAAATTTCTTCAAGCTCTCCGCGGGAGTAAGAGTTTATCACCTTTTCTGCAGTCATTTTTTGATCAGGATTAAACCGCATATCCAGTGGTCCTTCCAATTGAAATGAAAATCCTTTATCCCTCTGATCTATCTGGTATGAGGAGATACCAAGATCAAACAGAAAACCGTGTACCGGTATCAAATTTTCCTCCACGAGTAATACATCTATTTCATCGAAGAAGCCCCTCACCATTTTCAGATTGGTATAATTCTTTAATCGATCACCAGCAAATTGAATAGCATCCGGATCCGCATCGATAGCAATCAGTTTTCCCCTGGATTGCAATCTCTGCAAAATCAACTCTGAATGTCCCCCGCCCCCTAACGTACAGTCCACGTACGTTCCATCACTTACAGTTATAAGATGATCCACTGCGGTTTCCGCTAAAACCGGCGAGTGGTAAGAAACCTGTCGCATAGTGTATGAATATTCTATTAAAAGTCAAAAAATCCTGAGAGCTCTTGATACTGGAGTTCGTTTTTTTGCGTATCAATATCAAGTTTTGTAGGATCCCAAATTTCAAATCTTTTTACGAAACCCAGAACAACCACTTCTTTATCAAGATGGGCATATTCTATTAATTCAGCCGGAATATTTATGCGACCCTGTTTATCAACTTTTTGGTATGATGCATAATAATTAATTCTTCGAATGAGTATCCGCCGCTGTTTTCCATCGGTAACCGTTGTTTCCAATTCATTGATTTTACGGCGCCACTCATTAATGGGGAATACGGCAATGTTTTCTTCGGTTCCACGGGTCATAATAAAGATCATTTCCCCGCTTTCATCTTTCAAGGTAACATCCCGAAAACGAGCAGGGAGGTTGATTCTGCCCTTGGCATCTAGTATATTAGTATAGCGGCCAAAATATTCTTGCATTATAGGTACGTGAATTACTTGATTGACTTCGGTGGAATTTGCCCCACTTTAAACCACCGATAAGATATAAAACAAAATTATTAAAATGCAAGAATTAACTTTATTTTTTTGATTTTTTTTGAAGGAAGAATTGAGCAGGGAAAACTCAATTAACTTATTTATGTTCAAGGATTTAAGTAAATAGTGGCTTGATCCTGACGAAGATACTTTTGGTGAAGAGAGGGGTTTTTGTCTGTTATAGTTTGTGGATGAGGGAGAAAATTTCCTTGGCGCCTGCCATTAATATCAACCTAAAGAATGATCATGGCATCACCGTAGCTGAAAAACCGGTATTCCTGTGAAATAGCCGCCTGATAGGCTTTTCTGGTCAATTCCAGCGAGCCGAATGCAGATACCATCATAAGAAGCGTTGATCCGGGAAGATGAAAATTGGTGATCATTCTATCAACTACCTTAAAATCGTACGGGGGAAAGATGAACTTATCCGTCCAGCCTTTGGCTGGCCTGATAAACCCATGAGGATCCGCCAGGGATTCCAGAACGCGCACGGGGGTCGTACCCACGGCAATCACCGAATTCCCCTTCTGACGAGTTTCATTAATTTTCCGGGCAGCCTCAAGATCCACTTCATAGTACTCGGAATCCATACGGTGTCGGCTGATATCGTCCACCTTAACCGGACGAAAAGTTCCCAGTCCGATATGCAGGGTGACGGTAATGATTTTAACTCCTTTTTTCCGGATCTTGTTTAGCAGCTTCTCTGTAAAATGTAAACCTGCGGTTGGTGCGGCAACTGCCCCTGGCTTTTGGGCAAAGACCGTCTGATAAAATTTCTGATCGACTTTCTCGGGAAGTCTTTTTATATACGGGGGCAGAGGCATATGACCAATTTTTTCTAAAATTTGATAAATATCCCCATTTGAGCTGAATTCCACTATTCTTCCGCCGGAGAGGGTATTGTCCACCACATCACAGCTCAGATCTTCACCGAACATAATCTTATTACCAATACGGACCTTTCGAGCTGGCTTAACCATGACTTCCCAAAGATTTCCTTCCAAATTTCTTAATAAGAATACTTCGACCTGGGCACCGGTGCGATCTTTAGTTCCATATAGGCGGGCGGGAAAAACCCTGGTATCATTGAGAACCATACAATCATCTGGTTGAAGATATTGCAGGATATCGGTAAAATTTTGATGTAGAACCTCCCCGTTCTCCCGGTTCAGGGTTAACAGCCGGCAGGCATCCCGCTTCTCCAGTGGATACTGCGCGATCAACTCCTGCGGCAATTCATATAAAAAATCGTCTAATTTATAGCGCGATCCGTCAAATGTATTAAAATAGTTTTTCCTGGATTCCATAATTTTTCATTGTGTAGTTAAAATGTTCATAAGCCAGTTGCGTGGCCACTCTCCCTCTGGGAGTTCTTTTTAGAAATCCCTCCTGAATGAGAAATGGTTCATATAGCTCTTCAATGGTTTCACTTTCTTCTGCCACGGCAACTGCAATTGTATTCAGACCAACCGGTCCACCATCATATTTTTTAATAATGGTCTGGAGAATACGTTTGTCCATCTCATCCAGACCTTTTTCATCAACCTCCAGCATCTCCAGACTTTGATCAGCCACTTTTTTATCGATTGTCCCATCTGCTTTTACCTGAGCAAAATCCCGGGTGCGGCGTAACAGGCGGTTAGCAATACGGGGTGTTCCGCGTGACCGACGGGCAATTTCAATTGCTCCCGTATCATCAATCTGAATTTTCATAAGCCTTGCAGATCGAAGTACAATACTTTTCAAATCAGCAGCGCGGTAGTAATCCAATCTTGCAACCACACCAAATCGAGACCGCATGGGCGAAGTAAGCAGCCCGGCCCGGGTAGTTGCCCCAATCAGGGTAAATGGTGGTAATTGAATCTGAATCGATCTGGCGCTGGGTCCCTTATCAATCATTATGTCCAGCTTATAATCTTCCATTGCAGAATAAAGATATTCTTCAACAATATTATTAAGGCGATGGATTTCATCAATGAAGAGAACATCTTTTTCCTTGAGATTGGTCAGAATACCTGCCAGATCTCCGGCTTTATCCATAACCGGTCCGGAAGTGGTTCTTATTTCAACCTCTAATTCATTTGCGATGATATAGGCCAGGGTAGTTTTGCCCAGTCCCGGTGGACCATACAATAACACATGATCCAGCGCCTCTCCCCGTTGTCGCGCTGCCTCGATAAAGATTGATAGATTTTCCTTTACTTTCTCCTGCCCCACAAACTCAGACAAGTCTTTGGGACGCAGCGATATATCAAATTCCTGCTCATCAGAGAGGGCATGGGGAGTTATTACATCGCTTTTCATCAATTACATTTCCTGCAACGCTAGTTTAATCGTATCTTCAAGAGAGAGTTCCCTGCCATGTTTTTTTATGACCTTTTCCAGTGAAGCTTTAGCCTGATATTGTTTGTAGCCTAAGGTAACCAGAGCTCGCAGAGCCTCTTCTATCTTCTCCCTCTCTGTTGCTGTCAATGCCGGAAGTTCGGTGAGAACGACTTCTCCGGAGAGATCAATTTTCTCTTTTAATTCCAATATTACTCGTTGGGCAGTCTTTTTTCCGACTCCGGGAACTTTGGTTAGAAGATCTACATCTTCGGATGCCAGTGCCCTTTTAAATTCTTCCACCGGAAGGCCAGATAACATGGTCATGGCCAGTCGCGGTCCAATTCCACTAATATTGATTAATTTTCTAAACAAATCCCTCTCCTCCTCCACAGCAAATCCATAGAGCTGAAGTGCATCTTCACGGACATGCAAATGCGTCAGCAGTTCAATTTCCTCTGATTGCTGGCCCAGATATCTGAAGGTGTTCAAGCTTATAAATAATCCTATCCCTATCCCCTGACAGTTTACCACGCAGAAAGTCGGAATTTTTTTAAGCAGAACGCCACGAATTTGTTCAATCATAAACCGTCAGTCATATATAATTGCCTTCAAATATAAATCAAAAAAAAGCCCATGCAATATATGATTGCGATTTTACTATCGTTAGTAATAATTAAATAATATTAATCATTCATCATCTTGAAGAAAGCTTACCGGCTTTTGAGGATAAAATTTTTTTAAATTTCAGCCGGTGATAATGACAAATTGCTACAGCCAGGGCATCGGCCGCATCCTCAGGTTGTGGTATTTCATTCATCTTCAGAAGAATTTTAACCATGGCCTGAACCTGCAGTTTTGAGGCACCTCCCATACCAACAATAGACAGTTTTACCTCTTTCGGAGAATACTCATGTACCGGAAGCCCCCGCTCCGCTGCCGCAACCATCGCCACGCCCCGGACGTGTCCCATGATGATAGCCGTCTTCTTGTTTTGATGATAGAAGATATTTTCTATTGCACATCCATCAGGTTGGTATTCCGTGATAATCCGATTGATGTTCTGATAAATGGCGAGCAAATTTTCAGTAAAACTGGCTTTAGGAGATTTATCAATACCACCAAATGTCACGACATCTAAGACCTGGTCATTCTCATCAATGATGCCGTACCCGGTTGTTCCCAACCCCGGATCAATTCCTAAAATTCTCAAAAAATAAACCTTTATCTTATTGCATTTTTACCATAATCTCTTCATCGATGTCAAAATTAGCAAAGACATTCTGAACCTCATCAGAATCTTCCAGGGCATTCATTAATTTGAGCATTTGTTCTGCTTGTTTGCCTTCCAGTGCTACTGTATTTTGTGGCACCATGGTAAGTTCAGCATTTTCTATTTCCGGGACGGCCTCTTGCAGAAAAGAGCAGACACTGTTTAAATCTTCAAATTTGGTATATATTTCATAATAATCATCTTCCACTTTAAAATCATCCGCACCACCATCAATCGCTTTTAACATGAGTTCCTCTTCCTCATAGGACCCTTTAGAAATTAAGATTAATCCTTTTTTCTCAAAAACCCAGCTCACACTCCCGGTTTCTCCCAGATTACCGCCATATTTATTCAAAAGATGGCGAATTTCAGCCACACTGCGGTTTCTATTATCTGTGGTAACTAAAATATATAGAGCCACACCGCCGGGACCGTACCCTTCGAAGGTGATCTCCTCATATATTACCCCCGGCAATTCTCCAGTTCCCTTTAATATGGCATTCTCAATATTCTTGGCGGGCATATTCTGGGCTTTTGCATTCTGCACGGCAGTTCTCAGACGTGGATTTGCATCCAGGTCCTTTCCCCCGGTCCGGGCAGCAATGGTTATTTCTTTAATTAATTTGGTAAAAATTTTACCTCTCGCTGCATCCTGGCGCTCTTTGCGAAATCGAATATTTGCCCACTTAGAATGGCCGGACATATAGACCTCCAAATCGATATAAATACTATAATTTAATAGAGTTCAGGAGAGTCGACTACTGTTGAAT
Source organism: uncultured bacterium (assembly GCA_965370645.1). Taxonomy (GTDB): domain Bacteria; phylum Calditrichota; class Calditrichia; order RBG-13-44-9; family RBG-13-44-9; genus RQOF01. The sequence continues at coordinate 18,378 of CBDUVK010000001.1, read as the reverse complement.
CTTCTGGGGCTGGAAATTCTGGATTACTCCATATTTTACTTTTAACAATCCATGCTTTGGGATATCCACGTGATCTGACAATTTCTCGAATTTCTTCCGTTTTTCCACGGGTCTGGAAATCGCCCAATCGAACCTTGTAGTATGGTGAATCAAACTCCAAATAAAATTTCACACGAACATCTGTAAACTGTTCCATTGCAATCGCTTTTGCCCGGGTAGCATTTTCCAGATCCTTGGTTGAAAGCAATTGAATTCTGAATCCATCTATTTGTTTATTTTCCTCAATAGCTGTTGCTAGATCGACAGGTTCCTCAACCGGTAAATAAACTGGTGTCTCATTTACAATGTTAGTCTGGGGCTGTTTAAAAATGATATCATCATCATCAAGGGAGAGCGGATCGAAGGATTCATTTAGCTCATTGGACACTTCACCGAGACCGCGTGTGGTTTTTTCCTTTTTTGAGGAGGCACAATATATCATGAAAAACATAGCGGAGATCAAAAGTACAAAAATAAATAATTTTCGAGACATATAATGTCCTTATCATCAAAATATTCAAAAACATAACTGAAAATTAAGGGTATATCAAGAAAAATATTTTAAAGAAAATGGTTAAAAACTCTTGATATTTTATTAATTTATCTGTGTAATTCAAATTATGGTTTCTCGTTGTCGCAAAGATCAGAAAAAAATATCACAGGTATCAACCTAACCATGATCGGCACCGGTACGATGCGATCAAAGGATTCCCGGGCCTGTTCAGCGGTTTTGATTGAAAGTTCAGAAAGCACTCTTCTTGTGGATTGCGGTCCGGGTAGTTGGCTGCGTTTGAGAGAATTGAAAAAGGATCTCGGCAGAATTGACCACATTTTTCTTACCCATTTTCATCCTGATCACATCATGGATTTAATCGCGATACTCTTCACCAGGTACCATACCTCTTTCCGGCAACCTCGTCCAATTGATATCTGGGGTGCAACCGGTTTATCTCGGTTCTTCAGTCTGATGGCTGAAATTTTGGGTGAATGGTTGGAAGATTCTATGTTTCAGGTTAGAGAAATACATGATTCGACTTATAATATTTTAGATTTTACCTTCGAATGGTTTCCCGTGTATCATGTCAAGGAAAGTGTTGGCTACCGGTTTGAAAAAAACAAGAAAGTAATTGCCATATCCGGTGATAGCGGATATTGTCCGGAACTGATCGAGCTTTCGCGAAATGCCGATATAGCAATTTTAGAATGTTCTTTTCCTGACGACAGAGCTGAAGAACATCATTTAACGCCCACGCGAGTTGGTCAAGTTGCCCGGCAAGCTGGAGTAAAGAAACTCATTCTCACTCATCTTTATCCGGAGGTTCTTCGAACAGATATCGGAGATCAAGTTTCTCAACAATATTCCGGGCCAGTTCACATCGCCCAAGACGGAGATTTGATTGTATTGTGAATATGTAATTCGTCCTATATTTTCGGTTACATAAATTATGAGTCAATGACACTTTTTCAAAGTCGCCAGGGTTACATTTAATGTGAGGCAATGCGGATAGCTCGTTGACATAAAAAAGACTTGATTAAATAAGGATCATTCTTTATGTTTCAAACCTTATTACCATTTTAGCACTTTTCACCTAATTAATCAGTTCAGTCAATATATCCATGTGTTTGATATCATTTTGAAATTGCCAATCATATTTGCCCACCGCGGGGCTAACAGTTTTGCACCAGAAAATTCGATTAGTGCTTTTGCGAAAGCAATTGATATGGGGTGTGATGGAATTGAACTGGATGTTCGGCTTTGTACCAGTGGTGAAGTGGTGGTATTTCATGACCGCTCGACAGCGCGTATGACCGGCCATCGAGGTTCGATACAAAAAATGACCTTTTCCGAAATCAAACAATTAATTTTGGGAAATATTGATTCAACCATAGAAAAGATACCCACCCTGGATCAGATTCTGGAACTTGCCAGGAAAAAGGTGCTCATCAATATCGATATTAAAAAAGACCCGTTCTCAAAGAACAGACTGGAAGAAAAAATTATTGAAATACTCAAGCGACATGGCTTAAAGGACAATATAATTCTTTCTTCGTTTAATCCGTTTGTACTGAAAAAAATTGCCGGGCTTTATCCGGGTCTGCATAGTGGTTTTATTTTTCGGAACCGTTCCAGTATGATGTTCCTAAATGGACAACCGGTACAATCCTTACATGCCCGGTACCGTATCCTCGATAAAAATTACATATATAATTTAACCCAGCGTGCCGGGGAAATTTATGCCTGGACCATTGATGAAGCAAAAGGAATGCTGGAACAGATTCAAATTGGGATTCATGGGATCATCAGCAATAAACCTGAAATATTTTTACACTTAAAACATCTCCTTCAGCAGGAAAAAGTGAGTTCCCAGGACTTGCTTACCTATTATTAGTACGGAAATTTTTAATGACACTCAAAGATAAACAAGTTGTAATCTTCCCGGAATTGTGTGATCTGTGTGGGACCTGTGTGGGAGTCTGCCCTGAAAATGTGATTAGGATGTCTACTTACCAGCTATCAATTGATCATGATAGTTGCACTCGTTGTAGCAAATGTATTTGGGTTTGTCCTGTCCGGGCACTGGAACTAACAGCAGTCATTGGTGCCACACAAGCTGAAATAGCATAGTCAATCCTGCCAATTTTATCGATGTCAATTCAAACTTTTCAGTCTATTTTTCCCTCTCTATTATCTATATTTTATTACAGCAATTTTCACTAAAATCGATAGGCTGTATCAGTTTCTGATATTAAGGATAAAAAATTTGGACATCTTAACTATTGATGTGCTAAATTTCAATCAGACATTCAAACAGAAACAATATATTGCATAATTTATCCCGACTTTCAATAAAGGTCAAACAACAGGCCAAATTACTCGGATTCAGTGCCGTTGGTATTACCAATGCCGAAATTCTGGAGGAATCGAGACAGGATTTAAAAAAGTATCTTGAGCAAGGTAGAGAGGCGGGCATGTCCTGGCTGAAAGAGACTGCGGAACAGCGGGCCGATCCGCAAGCCTTTTTCCCGGAGACCCGCTCGGTTGTCATGGTAGCTCTGAACTATTTCAGGAAACGTGAAAAATCAATATTACCATCAGGTTACGGCACAATTTCTTTGTATGCACGTGGACGCGATTATCACAAAGTCATGCGAAAAAAACTTAAAAGTTTATATCAATGGATTCGCAGTGACGAACCCACATCTCAGGGACGTATTTTCGTCGATTCTTTCCCCATCATGGAAAAGCCATTAGCAATGCGGGCCGGTCTGGGATGGATAGGAAAGAATACAACCTTTCTGATCAAAGGTGAAGGATCCTATTTCTTTTTGGGAGGTATTCTGTTAAATCTTGATCTTAATCCTGATCTCCCCATTTCAGAACAATTTTGCGGAAGTTGCAATAAATGCCAGACCGCTTGCCCTACCGGTGCCCTGGATGCGCCCTTCCGGTTGGATTCCCGCAAGTGTATTTCATATTTGACCATCGAACACCATGATAATATTGACAACCGTCTGCAGGAAAAGATGAAGAATCTGATATTCGGTTGCGATATCTGTCAAATCGTCTGTCCCTGGAATCAGCGATTTGCTAAAACCGGTAAAGAAGAAGATTTCAAAAGTCGCTTTAAGCAGAGAGATTTGTCCCTGAAAAGTTTAGGCAAACTATCTCGTGAACAATATGAGAAGATGTTTGAGGGAACGGCAGTGCGCCGAAGTGGATACAACAAATTTCTGAGAAACATCAGGATTGCACAGGCAAATGAAGGAAAAAATAAACGGTAAGCAAGCAACAGAATCTGGTTTAAAATATTAAATATTTAATGGCGGTTATTTCTTCAGCTTGGGTCCTGCCAGTCTAATATCACCTTCTCTGTGGGTATATCCCTGGGAATCCAAATAAGTCAGTAAAGGAATAGCGTGTTTCCGGCTGGTTCCGGTCAGTTCTTTTAAATCAGCTACCCTCATTTCAGAATTCTCTGCAAAAAATTTTCGGCTAAGACTAAGAATTTTCTCAAATGACTCAATATGATAGAACAATTTTTCATCGATGATCACCAGGCGCTGTTGTTCTCTCAATATATTTATCATTTCCCGAAACACGGATTCTTTTATTTTTAGAGAATCCATAATTTCAACTGTGGTAGGTGGATTAAATTCCGCCGAACGATATCTATCCTCGATTTCCTTCAGAAATACTTTGTCTTCCCCACTGAGTTTGGATTGAAATGTTGACAGATAGAGGTAATCATCAGTTTGTTTGATTAGCTTCTCATCTAATCCGTGGGTTATGGCAATTTTTATAATATGTTCCGGATAGGTCTTGATAAGGTGACTGATAAGTTCAGCCATGGTGATTCCCGCACGTCCCGGAAAACGATGATGGTACCGTTCAATCTCACGACATATTTTTTCATGCACCAGCTGAAGCTGAGCCTCTGAGCAATAATACTTTTCTTTGCCATGTTCGATCTGTAAGATTTTCTTCTTCTCCATCAGGGCCTTCAGTTCACCCTCAAGCTGATTCCGGGACAAACCTGATTTTATATGCAATTGCTTTGGTGAGAGGGGATGAATTTCAAGAGTGGAAAAACAGGCTAACAACACTTCCGGGGGTGTTCCATCTTTTAACGTGAGTAAGTTCCGGACGATGTCCTTTTTATATCGTTTTCGGAATTTTGCCGGATTTGTTTCTAAAACAAAGCCACCACCTATGGTGATTTGTGGTGAAAACTGTCTGATAATGAAGCGATCGCGATAAGAGGTATAAACTGGATTTTCCAGTCGAATTTGAACCAAGCCTTGCTCACCCGGTTTAATTTCTTTTTTTTCCATTAAAATGAGCCGTCCTAATACTTCGCCGGTGTGAATATGTATACGAATTCTCATCTGACTTTTAAGCCGATGAGCAGCGCCCGAAAGGATCTGAACGTAGGCATTCAGTGAAGTCACAGGTTCATAATAATTTGGTTCGGTAAGAACCTGACCCCGATACAAATTAATGCGATCGGTGCCCGCCAGATTCACAGCGGCCCGGTAACCCGCCAGCACCTCAGTTACCTTGGAGTCATGACTTTGCAGGCCACGGATTCGTGCAGAGATTTTGTCGGGTAAAATTTCAACATTATCACCTACTTTTATTTTCCCCGAGATTACGCTCCCGGTAACGATGCTGCCGAATCCTGCCTTCGAGAAAGAGCGATCTATCGGTAACCGGAAAATTCCATCATGCTGTCTGAACTGAAGTTCCTTTACCAACTCTAGAAGTGTCCTTTTTACTTCCGAAATTCCCTTACCCTTTTCAGTCGAGGTCTTCAGGATTTCTGCATTTTCAAAAACGGAACCTACTAACAGAGACCTGAGTTCCTCTTCCACAAGCTCAATCCAGTCAGATTCAACCAAATCAATTTTTGTGAGAACAAAAATCCCTTTGGAAATTCCCAGCAGGCGGACAATATCCAGGTGTTCCCGTGTTTGAGGCATAATACCATCATCAGCCGCAATCACAAACAGTACTATGTCAATTGTGCTGACTCCCGCCACCATATTTTTAATTAACCGCTCATGCCCGGGGACATCAATGAGAGTAATATTTTGGGTAAGGTGTGCAAATCCTAAATCAATAGTAATCCCACGGGCCTGTTCTTCCTTCAGACGATCGGTATCAATACCTGTAAGTGCTTTAACCAGGGCAGTTTTACCATGGTCTATATGACCCGCCAGGCCAACAACATATTGTCTTTCTAAATCACTCATAAAAAAATGATGTTGTTATAAAAGACTAAGTGTTTATCATTAACTATGACCCACCCCTAGTATTGTTCTGAGGTCCCAACAGTTTTTCTTTCCCCTCCCTTATTCATAAGGGAGGGGACCTAGGGGTGGGTCAAGGATAGCCCGGAAACTGTTACCTATCTCTTCAAATACCTGTTACCCTTGTCCCCAGTCTATACACTGGCAGGGGTTAGTGTAATTAAAAAACATTGAATCTCGTGATACTCCGGCATTGTTCACTTCAGGCAAATATATTACGAATCTTCTCAACAATAACAGGAATTTCCTCATCCCTAATCGTAAACAAATTCAGGAAAAAAGCATTCTTTTCAATGTAGCCGATGATGAGTGGTTCGTCCCGACGCAAGTTTTGGGTAAACTTCGATACCGACATAGACAGAGGTTCCAACTTTACCGCTACTGAAGGTATTTTTTCCAGAGGCAGTGCACCACTCCCCATTTGTGAATGAGTCTCTACCAATTCAATCTGCATTGGAAAACCGGATAACGATTGAATAAGCTGGTTTCCCCGCGTATACAGGACTTCCTTTGACTGATTGAGCATCCGGGCAACTGGTAGCGAATCTCTGAGTTGTTCCTTCTGTAAATAGAGACGCAGGGTAACATCGAGCAAGGCATAGGTTAACTTATCACAACGAAGCGCCCGTAACAGATGATTTTTTTTGACCTTCTGGATATAGTTCTTCTTACCTACAATAATTCCTGCCTGAGGTCCTCCCAGTACCTTATCCCCACTAAAGGTGATCACATCTACCCCGGCTTCTATATATTCCCTGACCACCGGTTCACGAGACACGCCCCATTCTTCCAGGTCTTCCAAAACGCCAGAGCCCACATCATAAATCAAGGGAATTTGATGTTTATTGGCAAGCTGAACCAGGTCTTCGATCGGCACTGACTGGGTAAATCCCATCACCCGGTAGTTACTGGTATGAACTTTCAAAATTCCGGCCGATTTTTTATTCAATGCCTCGACATAGTCTCGCAGGTGTGTTTTATTCGTGGTGCCCACTTCAACCATCTTCACTAATCCGGCCTTCATCACCTCAGGCATTCGGAAAGAGCCCCCTATCTCGACCAGTTCCCCACGTGATACCGGAACCTCCTTCCGGCGGCACAGACTATTCAGTACCAGCAGTACTGCGGCAGCATTATTGTTCACTACCAGCGCTGCTTCCGCCCCGGTAACCAGACAGATAATTTCTTCTACCAGGCTGTCACGTTCTCCGCGTTTTCCGCTTTTCAGATCAAATTCAAGATTGCAGTAATTTTCCAGGATATTGAAAAGATGTTGTCTTGCAGAATCGGCAATGGGCGCCCGCCCTAAATTGGTATGCAGTATTATCCCGGTACCATTAATAACCTTGCGGAGTTGGAAATCCTGAAGATCCCCTATACGATCCAGAACGCTTTTCAGAATTTGCTTTTTTATTCTCTCCCGGGAATATTTTTGGTCCGGTTCACCCGCAAGAATATGCTTACGGACTGCCTCAACCTCTTCTTCCAGAAACAGCTTTAAATATTTACCGTCGATACCGGCATTCTCAATAACCGGCTCCTGAAGTAAATCCTGAATAGCTGGGATCTCGCGGAGTAGAGATTTATTCGGACTGATCTTTTTGGGAACTTTCATCTTCACTCATGGGAAGTTTTTCAAGTCGAACTTTCAGAATCCGATTTCTGTTAATGTTCTCCACAGTGAATTTCAAATTCTGGTAGTTGACCTCTTCCTTTTCTTTGGGCAATGAGCCCAGTAGATTTAAAATAAAGCCGCTGATCGTCTCGACACCTTCTATTGATGGCAGGGCTAAATCGAATTCAGTGTTGATCTCTTCAATCGACATTTTACCATCGATGATATAGGTTTGCTCATCTATCTTTTTAAAGAGCGGGGATTCTTTGTCATACTCATCCTGAATCTCCCCCACGATCTCCTCGATGATATCCTCCAGCGTAACAAGTCCCGAAATACCTCCATATTCATCAACTACCAGTGCCATGTGAATATGCTCTTCCTGGAATTCCCGGAGCAGCTCATCAATCTTTTTCTGCTCAGGTACAAAATAAGGGGGACGCACCATTTTTTCAAGATCGATCTGTCTCTTGTTACCCTTATTTACATAAGGCAGTAGATCTTTCACATACAGTATACCGATGATATTATCAATCTCCTCTTTGTAAACCGGAATTCGAGAATGCAGTTTGGTTTTTACCAATTGCATTAATTTTGATAATGTCGTCATAGTGTCTACCACTACCATATCAGTTCGAGGTACCATAACTTCCTTTACAATAGTCTGTCCAAATTCGAAAATACTGTGGATCATTTCTTTTTCATCTTTGAGAAGGGTACCGTGTTCTTCACCGACCTCGGCAAGAGTCCTTAGTTCGTCCTCTGTAAGCAAAATTCTTTTTTCAGACAATCCGGAATGAGTTTGCAGAAATTGTGTAAAACGTGCCAATCCGTAGGATATGGGATAAAGCAAATAGAATACAAAAGTGAGTGGATAAACTGTTTTTTTTGAAAATTTTCCCGAATTTCGTATCGCTACAATTTTAGGTAATATCTCACTCAAAATCAGGATGACAAAAGTGACCACCAGAACATCTAACAGAATGATGAGTTGTTGGTTCAGTCCAAAAAATTTGCTGATTTTAATGGTTAAAACAACCGCTAAGGAGGCGATCGTAATATTGACCATAGTATTTCCAATGACAATGGTAATTAAAAGCTGCCTTGGAAATGCCATAAGTTTACTGATCTGTTTTTCATTCCCTCCCGGGGCATTTTTGAAATGTTTTAGCTGTGCGGGCGTTAATGAGAAAAAGGCGGTTTCAGCACCTGAAAAAAAACCTGATAATATTAATAGAACCAGAAAAAGAAGACTATATAGAAATATTACGGTTAACAATTTTTAGAAACAAACTCCCAATTTATTAAACTTCAATTTACTTGAACAATATATATGCATCTAACTCATAAATCCATCAATTTTACATAGAAAATATCGTAATGATTACCAGCATCAAAATCATTTAAAATATAAATTATATTCCTTATTTAATCCGACTGTGGTTTCCAATATTGAGTAAGAAACAGGTCTTCCAAATCATGCATTTGTCGTTTACTCAATTCATTTTTGTCATCATATCCTTTTAAATGGAGTAATCCGTGGATAATCAGACGCGCAATTTCTTCACTGAGTTCTACACGATATTCTTTAGCATTTTGGCAGGCTCGATCCACACTAATGTAAATTTCACCATCTTTCTCATCTTCTTCTTCCATTTGAAACGTCATGACATCAGTATAGGTATCCTCCTTTAAAAATTGCCGATGAAGAGACCTGAGGTATTCATCATCAACCGCAATTACATGGACGGCAGTGACCGGGATTTTTTCTGCCATAATAATTTGATGAATCATATCTCGATAGGAATTCAGAGAGATCAAATCCTGCGGATGTGAATCTGTAATCTCGATCTTAATCTTCTTTTGAATCTTCATTCGTTTGCTGACTGGATGATTCGATTTTCTGGTCATTTGGTGCTGAATCGAGCTTCTTATTCTTACTGTCCTTTTCACTATTTGCTATGTCAGATTCCGGGATATTTCTATCTTCAGCTACAGTATTTCCTTCACCCTCTTTATTCTTTTCTTCGCTGGGATACTCAATTCTAACGTGATGTACCCCCATCAAAACCCGAATAAAAGCCCCTTTAATTTTATTTAATTCCCGCAGTGTAATATCACATTCATCCAGTTCCCCCTCTTGAAACCTTTTTTCGATGAGATCTTCCACCAGAGTGCTGATGCGCTGCAGATTTGGATTGGGGAGAGTGCGCGAGGCCGCTTCGACAGTATCGGACAGCATCGCTATGGCGGTTTCTTTGGATTGTGGCTTCGGACCAGGATACCTGAAATCATTCTCGTTCAGATCTTTAGGATCTTTACTTTCCTTGGCCTTATGATAAAAGTAGGACATAATACTGGTCCCGTGATGTTCCGGGATAAATTTTTTAACAGCCAAAGGCAAATTCGAATCATCGGCAAGCTCTATACCCGCGCGTACGTGCTTAGCCAGAATCAGGGAACTCATGCTTGGAGTGAGGCTTTCATGCTTGCTTACACTATTAGATTGATTTTCAACAAAATATTCAGACAACAGCATTTTACCAATATCATGATAGTAACAGCCAACCCGGGCTAATAAGGAATTTGCCCCGATCTCCTTTGCGGCAGCCTCTGCCAGATTGCCTACTATTATGCTGTGATGGAAAGTCCCCGGTGCTTCTACTGAAAGACGTTTTAATAAAGGATGATTAAGATCCGACAACTCCAACAGGGTAATATCAGTTGTCACATCGAAGAATTTCTCGAATACACCAATCAAAAGAAATACAGCGGTTGGTACCAAGATCGCATTGGGGATCTGGTAATAAGCAAAATTTTGCAGCATTTTATTGAACGATTCATAGTGAATAAATCCATAACTAAAATTAATAGCTGCATAGCCCAGAAGAATATAGAATATGGCCCGGAACATTTGACCACGATTTCGGATCTTCTGCACCGAATATAATGCAATGGTTCCAACAACAAATGTCATCAAAGCCAGGTAAAAATTGTTACCTCCAACAGCTCCTAAGATGAGGCTCAGCACCACAGTCCCCATGAAAGCCACTGAAGCGTCCAACAACATGGATATTAACATTGGGAGCAGGGTAACAGGAATACTTAAATAATTCCAATGCAAAACGTCCTGTACCAGTATAACGGTTAAAAATTGAAAGATGAATACCGAGGTAATAAGGAGCAGCATCTTATTTTTAGCAAATATGAGTGGACGATAATAAAAAAGATAGAAAGCCATGATAAGAGTCATGATGATAGCAATTATATATTTGCCGATCAAAAACAATAAGCGATACCATCCGGTTCTGCTGCTGCCCCGCTCCGCAAGAGCAGTGGCCAGCGACTGTAATTTTTGATAAACATCATCAGTTACAATTTCATGACTATCAACAATCCGTTGATTCTCATGCACAAATCCGCTAGTGGTAGGAACACCCCTAACCGCTTTATCCTTTCGACTTCTGGTCATAGCCAGATCCTCAGTGAGATTCGGAACCAAAAAAGAATTTCCCAGGATATCCGACATCTGATATTCCGAACCGCCCCCCGGATATTCAGATTTCAGGTAATCTTCAAGTCCATTCCGGGCTTCAACCATATCCATGATTTGAGATAGCTCGATTTCTTCTTCAAGCCCATCCTGGACAATAATGATCCTTTTCTCTTCCAAATCTCCCTTCAAGACATCAATGATGCCCCTCTGATAGATGGCGGATAAACCATCGAGCAGTTTTTTACTGAAAAATGCAAACTTACCTTCCTGATAAACTTTAAGAAGTAGAATTAAGTTATCGGTATCTAATTCAATATTATACTTCACTGAAAGCCGTGCCAGAAGGCTGTCCGTAAAATATGCCTCTACTGGAAGGTTATCATTTTTTCCCTTCCGCTTATTTTGATTCGTCACCTCCTGAAAAAAGCTTGAAACTTCCTCCAGCATACTGGAAAGTTTTATCACCTCAATGTTTTTGGGTTGCTGATCGGTGTTAAAAACCAGCGGTACACTTAACCAGGCCTCTCGCCTCTCATCCTCCAAAACCCGGTCAGATTTAATAATTGGAAATGTAAAAGGGGCAATAATCTCCTCCTGAGCAATACTACCGACCGTTAAATTTCCATACTCAAAGGGCCGTTCGCTGGGCATCATATTAACAATAAAAATGATCAGGATCAGTGCCATACTCGCTTTGGCAGTCAGATTCAGTAAATCCTGTCCTAAAATTTTTCTATTTTTCAGATTTTCCCTTAATTCTGCCAGAAATTCAGAAATTTTTTTCATGCTTTTTTTCCAACCAGTTTCTTTCGCGCCTAAATATAAATAAAAAATAGGCTCACAAAAATTTTATTTTAATTGATGATTCTCAAATAACCTTCTTAAGGTATTGCATATAATTCCCTTAAAATTCTTAAGTTGACAGCTGTTATTTATACATCTAACCATTAACAACCAATTCAATTTATCAGCATCTTTGAAGCGTAAAATAACAAAATCGTATTAAGTTTCATGGAAATACTTATATTATCGCACCCAGGGATAAAAAAATTAAGAATATCAAATATGAAAATTATCAGGATAGGATAGGAATTTCTGGCCCGGAAGATTAGACATGTTAGTTATTGACACCATAATATCTTTTTAACTATATTCTTAGATCACAATTCGATGGAGGAAATCATTATGGCATATGAAAATCTGGGTTTAATGTTTCAAACGATTTGCGAGAAATATCCGGATAAGGCCGCCTATATGTCTAAAAAAGAAGGAAACTATGAATCAATCACCTATCGGGAAGTTCAAACGCAAGTAAAATATCTGGCAGCTGCCTTAGAAGGATTAGGAGCAAAAAAAGACGACAAAATATTATTGTTATCTGAAAATCGGCTGGAATGGGCCATCTCTGATTTTGCAATTCTTTCCTGTGGCAGCGTCACCGTCCCAATCTATCCTACCTTGCTCCCCAAACATATCGAATTCATCATTAATAATTCCGAAGGCAAAATCATTATCGTTTCACAGGAAGTTCAGTTAAAAAAAATTATGGAGATCAGGAAAAACCTTCCACAGATTGAACATATTATCCTGATGGAAGGCACCACCGGTGATGACCTTCTGAGCTGGTCGGATATAATGGAAAAAGGGAAATCCAGTCTTGAGAAAAATCCGGAAATGTTTGAGCAGAGACTGAAAACCATTACTCCTGATGATCTTGCCAGTATCATATATACCTCCGGTACAACAGGTGTCCCAAAAGGGGTCATGCTTTCTCATGGAAATTTTCTTTCAAATATTGAAGGGGGTCTGGATGCTCTACAGATCCGGGAGAGTGATGTTTTTCTATCCTTTCTGCCTCTTTCTCATGTATTCGAGCGAATGGCAGGTCACTTTCTAGCCACTTATTGCGGATGCACCATCGCCTATGCCGAAAACATCGAAACCGTCGCACAAAATCTGCAGGAAGTTCATCCAACCGTAATGGCCAGTGTACCAAGGTTTTTCGAAAAAGTCTATGCACGAATACTCGATTCGCTGGAAGAAGGCCCGGCTCTGAAGAAAAAAATATTCCTGTGGGCAATTGAAGTAGGTAAAAAATCCAATCTATATCACCAGAAAGGCTTACCCCTGAAAGGAATGCTCAAATCAAAATACAAGTTGGCTAATAAATTAGTTTATTCAAAATTACGCGAAAGAGTGGGAGGTAATATTCGTCTGTTTGCCTCAGGAGGTGCACCGTTGGGCCGGGAAATAGCCGAATTTTTTAATGCTGCGGGTTTACGTCTTCTGGAGGGGTATGGACTGACTGAGACATCACCGGTAATCACCGTGAATCGCGAAAATAATTTTAAATTTGGAACTCCGGGTCAGCCCCTACTGAATGTAGAAGTAGCCATTGCTGAAGATGGAGAAATCTTGACCCGCGGTTCTCATGTTATGAAGGGTTATTATAAAAATGAAGAAGAAACAAGGGAAACGATTGATAAGGACAACTGGCTTCACACCGGAGATATTGGCTACTTAGATAAAGATGGTTTCCTCTATATTACAGATAGAAAGAAAAATATCATTGTCACATCCGGTGGTAAAAATATTGCACCGCAACCAATTGAAAACCTTTTAATAACCTCAAAATATATCGAACAGGCATTAGTTCTCGGTGATAAAAGAAAATATTGCACCGCTTTTATCGTAATAAATCCGGATGGTCTAAAGACTTTTGCAAAAAAACAGTCTCTCGACTATGAGAATGAAAAAGATCTGATTGAACATGCTGCCGTTATTGAACTGTTCCGAAAAGAGATTGACAGACTATCAGTTGATCTGGCCAGTTACGAAACCATTAAGAAATTTACCCTGCTTCACGAGCCTTTTACTATTGAAAGCGGAGAATTGACCCCTACCCTCAAAATCAAGCGAAACGTGGTTGAACAAAAGTATTTCGCCAAGATTGAAAAGATGTATTCTGAGGAGGGAAACGCGTCCGAATCATAAATGGGTCAGATTAAAAATTATCCGCCGGTCAAATATTTTGCAGCAATCGCCTTCACCTCTGAAGATATTCTTGAGGAAATCAGGAACTTACTGCAGGAACTAATTTCTGTTATAGATAACAGTTCGCCTGTCTTTCCATTCAGTAAATTTACCTCATATTATAAAACGGAAATGGGAACCGATCTGAAAAAAATATTTATAACATTTCAGGAACTCAAACCTGCAGAAATTTTGCCGGACCTCAAAATAGCAACCAATCAGTTTGAATCGAGATATTTAAAAAATGCCGGGCGTCAGATTAACATCGACCCGGGATATGTATGTGCAGCGAAAATTATCTTGGCCACCACCAAAGACTATGATCATCGAATCTATCTGAACAGGGGAATATTTGGAGATATACACTATCGATTCCGCCATGGTGAATTTCAGATCAATGATTGGACCTATCCCGACTATCAACAACCTTCTATTATTGAGTTTTTTAAAGCGACGCGGGAAAAATACCTGATGCAGCTCAGAGATTGGAACACTCTCGAATAGGGAGAGATCCTATTTTCTGAACTTACAAGAAAATAATACAGGCATAATATGAAAAAACCGATTACTTATCGTGACGCCGGCGTGGACATTGAGCGGGCCGAAAAATCTATCAGCAATCTAAAGAACGCCATTGCCAGAACCCATAATAACCAGGTATTAAAAAATATCGGTGCCTTTGGAGGATTTTATGAACGACCCCTCAACCAGTATAACAAACCAGTACTAATCTCCAGCACGGATGGGGTGGGAACAAAATTGCTGGTGGCCATGATGATGAACAAACATGATACAGTGGGACAGGATCTGGTTAATCATTGTATCAATGATATTGCAGTATGCGGGGCGCACCCCCTCTTTTTTCTGGATTACTTTGGGTGCGGGAAACTGGCGTCGTCCGTTTTCGAACAGATCATTACCGGATTCGTTACTGCCTGTGAGGCAGCCGGAGTACCTCTCATCGGGGGTGAAACAGCAGAAATGCCGGATTTATATAATCCGGGAGAGTATGATCTGGCTGGTACGATTGTAGGTATTGTGGAGAAGGATCACATATTGGACGGTTACGACATACAGGAAGGGAACAGCCTGATCGGTGTCTCTGCCAA
Source organism: uncultured bacterium (assembly GCA_965370645.1). Taxonomy (GTDB): domain Bacteria; phylum Calditrichota; class Calditrichia; order RBG-13-44-9; family RBG-13-44-9; genus RQOF01. The sequence continues at coordinate 3,275 of CBDUVK010000001.1, read as the reverse complement.
TGGACTACACACCAATGGATATTCCCTGGCCAGAAAAGTACTCTTTTCAGAGTATAAACCTAATGATTTTGTGGAAGAGTTGGGAAATACGGTAGGCAATGAACTGCTCAAAATCCATCCGAACTATTACCCTCCTATAAAAGATCTGACTCAAAAATTTCCGGTAAAAGGTATAGCTCATGTAACCGGAGGCGGTCTTTTTAAGAATACTATTCGGGTAATTCCAGATGGATTGGAACCTCAATTCGACTGGCAGAGCTGGCCGGTACTACCCATATTTAATTTAATTCAGAAATTGGGGAATGTGCCGCAAGATGATATGCGCCAGACTTTCAATATGGGTATCGGGCTGGTTCTGATTCTGGAAAAGAAATATGTTTCTGAGCTATTGAGTTATGCCAATAAATTTCAATATGATTTTTTTCAGATCGGTAAAGTCAAAGAAAAACACCCATAAAATATAAAAAACCTAACATGCACAATTGACCCGATTAAGAAACCATTATTCTGGTGTGAAAAATAATATGGTAAATTCCTTATTTAAAAAAGAAATCGTAACCGCAAAGATTCGCAATCCATTAAAAAATTTTGAACTATCTGAGGAAGAGATAGAAATCCGCTGGGATCCTTTATTGAACTATACCTGTCGTATTGCAAAAGAGAAGGGATTGGATAAAACCCCGGATGAGCAACCGCTGAATGAGTATATCCGGAATGCTGAATCCTGCTTTTTTTGTGAAGGGCGGGTTGAAAGCCAGACACCGATGATGCCGGAAGAGATCGATTCCGCAGGTCGGATAGTTGTCGGGGAAGCGCTCCTATTTCCCAATCTCTCGGGATTTGGGCGTTACAGTGGTGTTTGTATCTTTTCAAAAGAACATTTCATTTCCATTGACGGATTTACTCAGACACAGATCATGAATGCCCTGAAAGCCTGTCAGATATACTTTCAAAAATGTGCAGCACATGATAAGCAGACTTTATATCCGTCCATCAATGGTAATTATTTACTTCCTGCCGGAAGCAGTATTCTTCATCCTCATCTACAACCTTTCCTCGATCCATTTCCCACTAATTTTCATCGCCAACTCCTGGAGGACAGCGACAGGTTTCTCAAGGATAACGGAAATGATTACTGGACTCTTTTGAAAGAAACTGAAAGAGATGGCCCGAGATTTTTATTCGAATCTGAATTTTCCTTTGTGTTTACACCCTTTGCCCCGCAGGGATTTAATGAAATAAATGCCATCATAGGCAGCGGCCAGACATACATGGAGTTTGGTGAAGATATATTAGTAGACATCTCCCAAATTATTGAGAAAATTCTCGGCTTCTACCATCGGATCCAGCACAACAGTTTTAATTTAACCATTTTTTCAGGGCCTGTAACTTCAGGAAAGTCTATACCCTGCCTCCTCAAAATGTGCACCCGTCCGGTTTTTCAAGATTTCTACCGTAATGACGAAACTTTCTTCGAAAAATTTCATCAGGAGGCCATGATCGATAAATCCCCTGAAGATGTTGCAGCCGAATTTCTATCATAATGCCTTATATACAATTTTCAAAATCCTGTATTGTAATGCTCCCCCTTCCTTTATAACTTTTCAAACTGAACAGATCTTTTACCGGAGAGCCTTAATGCAAAAAATGAGCAAAGAATTTGAACCATTTTTCGAAAGAATGAAAAAAGAAGGTTTACCTGAAATTTCAATTAAAAATTTCCGGTCACAATTCGGCAGATTGGTTCAGGGAGAAACCGGACTTGTTGCTGAATCGGATATTCAACCGTTGGAATCTCTGGCGGACGCGGAAGGTCTGGGGGAGAATTATCGGGTAATAGGAAAAGCCAATTTATCCAGATCTGTTTCTCTGAAATTGAACGGTGGCCTGGGAACCAGCATGGGATTGGAGCAGGCCAAATCTTTGTTAGTCGTCAAGCAGGGCTATACTTTCCTGGATATCATCGCTCAACAAGCTATCCAAAGTGGGTTCAGGCTTCTATTGATGAACAGTTTTTCTACCCATCAGGATTCGCTGGATTATCTTAAAAAATATTCGGAGCTGCAGGGAGACATCTCTCTGGACTTTCTGCAACACAAAGTACCCAAGGTTCACCAGCAAGATTTGTCCCCAATCGATTGGCCTCAAAACCCGAAATTGGAATGGTGTCCCCCCGGGCATGGGGATGTATATATTGCCCTCTACAGTAGCGGAATTTTAGAGCAGTTATTGAATTCCGGGTATCAGTATGCTTTTATATCCAATGCAGACAATTTAGGAGCCGTTTTAGATTCCAGGATTCTGGGATATTTCATAGAAAATAAATTCCCATTTATGGTAGAAGTGGCAGACAGAACTGAAGCCGATAAAAAGGGCGGACACCTGGCCAAATTACCTCACGGCCAACTCATTTTGCGGGAAATTGCCCAGTGCCCGGTTGAGGATCAGGAGGCTTTCCAGGATATCGAGCGTTATCGCTACTTCAATACCAACAATTTATGGATTGACTTGAACGCACTGTTGGACTTATTGAAGCAGCTGGATTTTATTCTGGACTTGCCCATGATTCTAAACCAAAAAACGGTTGATCCCCGTCATCCGGAATCAACTCCTGTTTACCAGATTGAAACCGCAGCGGGTTCTGCCATCTCTGTTTTCAGGAATTCTGCTGCTATCCGGGTTCCCCGCACCCGATTCGCCCCGGTAAAAAACAGCAACGACCTTATGGCAGTTCGTTCAGACCGTTACTCTTTAACTGACAATTTCAATATTTTACCCATATCATCCCAGCAAAAGAACGCCATTAAAATAGATCTTGATAGCAGTCACTATAAAATGATAGATGATTTCGAATCCCGGTTCCCATATGGTATCCCGTCATTACAAGGGTGTCTGCGTCTGCTGATACGTGGAGATGTTAAATTTTCAGAGAATATTCAGTTAAAGGGAGAAGTTGAGATCATCAACCAGACCGAAAGACAGTTTGTTATCCCAGCCGGGACTTTAATAGAAGGAACATATTCTATCTGATCACTTTCTTTTCCCCACATTATTAAGTTTCAAACATCATATTTATTTTACACAACACACTTTCAATCCAGGTAAATATAAGTAACTAACATTTCTCACTTCAAACATAGGATTTAATGCATAACATTACTGACATTTGAAATTTCATCCGAATAAATTGGACTATTTTCTCATTTATAAAGTTTTGCGGTATAGTTGCTAAAATAGGGTGTGAAGTCTAAGAGGAACATAATTTCAGTAACCAT